>DASQHL010000059.1:0-9668 GCA_035632115.1 Dehalococcoidia bacterium
CCCGCCACGTTCTCCGTCCCCGCCCGCCGGTTCCGCTCCTGCGTCCCCCCGACGATCTGCGCCGCCAACGGCGTCCGCCCCCGCACGAACAGCGCCCCCACCCCCTTCGGCCCGTTGATCTTGTGCGCCGCGATCGACAGCAGGTCGACCCCCAGTGCGTCCACGTCCAGCGCCAGCGCCCCCGCCGCCTGCACCGCGTCCGTGTGTACCGCGATGTGCGGGTCGTACGCCTTCACCGCCCGCGCGATGTCCGCGATCGGCTCCACCGTGCCGACCTCGTTGTTCGCGTACATCACGCTGACCAGCACCGTGCGCGCGTCCAGCGCCGCCCGCACGGCCGCCACGTCGATGAACCCCTCGCCGTCGACGCCCAGCCGCGTGACGCGGCACCCCTCCCGCTCCAGCTCGTCGCACGCGTGCAGCACCGCGTGATGCTCGATCGCGCTCGTGATGATCTGCTCGCCCCGCCCGCGCGACGCTGCCGCCACGCCGCGCAGCGCCAGGTTGTCCGCCTCCGTGCCGCCGCTGGTGAACACCACCTCGTTCGGCTTGCACCCCAGCATCTCCGCCACCGAGCGCCGCGCCCCGTCCAGCCCCTTGCGCGCCTCCCGCGCCTCCGCGTAGATGCTCGAAGGGTTCCCCCAGGCGCTCGTCAGGTACGGCAACATCGCCGCCACGACGCGCGGATCGGCCGCCGTCGTCGCCGCATGGTCAAAGTACACCCGCCGCTGCGCGTCCACGCGGCCATCATATCGCGCGGCGTCTGGCCGGCGCGGTCAGTTCCCGATCAACAACTCGACCTCATTGCCGGCCTCGAGTTCCTCGATCATCGCCTTGACGACCAACGCATCCTCGCGCTCGTCCGAGCTGAAGCTCCGCAGCGCCGCGATCGCCTCGTCACTGGGATCGAGATAGCAGTACCGCATGTGGAAGTCTTGGACGTGGCCATCGAGCAGTGCGACCAGCGCCGAGCTCACCCCATGCGCCTCCGCCGTCGGGTTGATCTGTATGTCCCAGCCCATCACGCCTCCATTAGTTCAGCGATTGTCGCTGCCATCCGCGTACCAGCCGGGGAGCGAACGCACCCACGCTTGCGCCGCGCTGAGCGAGCGGAACTTGCCCAGCGGATCCGGCAATCCGATGTCGGTGTACCGTTCATCGCCGTCGGGCCAGCGCTCGATCCGCTCGACCTGCACCCACACCTTGTAGACCACCTCGGGCGTGGCGTGTGCATCGAGGACGCTGCGGTCGTCTCCAGAAAACGTGAGCATCCAGATGAGTTGCGCTCCGATCACCGAACACCTCCTGCTAACCAAGCTCAGCCGCGAGCTCCGTCGCCACTTGCTCTGCTCCGACGCCCATCGGTACCGCGGTGAGCAGCACATCCAGCTGCCGCACGCCCGCGCCGAGCGCCGCGCGATGGAACAATCGGCCACGTTGGCGCAGCGACTCCCACGTGCCGCGCGCGCAGGGGTACGCGAGACACACCACGACCCGGGGCGTCGTGGCGACGTTCGCGTAGGCCAGCGCTTGGAGCAGGTCGGCGCGGTGTCGCTCGCGCAACTCCGCCTCCCAATCGCCCCAGCGCCGCTCCTGCAGCTCCTCCCAATGTTCCTTGTACTTGGCGTCGACGACGATCGTCGTCGCAGCGCCTTCCAGCAGGATGTCGGGGAGCAGGTATCGCTGCGATCCGACGAACGGCGGATTCCAGTTCAGGGGAGCGAGCGTGCCTCGCTGCCGTCCGCTCTTCAGGGCCCCGCCGATCCGGCGCCCGACGGCTGCGAACACGGTCTCGACCCAGGCCTCGAAGAACGCATCCATGGGCATGATCCACGGCAGTCCTTGAAGGTCGCTCAACCCGGCGAGCCCGCGCTCCTCCGATGTCCATTGAATCGCCTCGATGCCGTCGCGAAATGAGTCGCTACGAAGGGTGCCCCGAAACCAGCGATCGAACTGCCGCGGCGCCGGCTCACGCGGTGCAACGTCGCGTACGCGTTCCAGCAGGTGCTCGCAGATGTCGATCAGCCGGAGCACGAACGCGCCCGCAGCCCGCTGTCCCTCGAGTCCGCGCAGTTGGCGGTAGAGCGTGAACCGGATGCCAGCCTTGAGCTCGCGATCGTCGCGCAGATCCGGATAGCGGCACGGCACGCTCGTGAAGGCGCCTCTGGCGACGTGCTCTACCGCGTACTGCGCCCAGTTGACCGCGCCGCGCGGTGCGCTTCGCACATCGTCTACGAGCTCAAATCGCCGTTCTAACTCGCGGAGGAGTGCGCTGATTCGGTGAAGTACGATCGTTGACAGCACCCACGGCGGAATCTTCCGTTCCGAGCGCGGAAGCATGGGTAGCGATAGCGGCGTGGGAATGATCTTCCAGTTCATCTCTCCGAGCATCGGGCCAAGCCCGGACCAGTCGAACCGCGGCTTCACCACGAGGCCGTAGTCGTCGCGCCCCGTGACCGGCGAAATCAGCGGGATCGCGCCGATCTTGGTAGTCGTCCGGAACAGGAGGTCAACGGAGCTTCCGTCATAGTGCTGCTCCGCCTCCACTCCCATCTCGACGAAGCGCGTCCGGTTGCGCTCGATGAATTGAGTTGCCAGCCGAGCGGCCAGGCTGTTCGGATCGCGAGGCGCCTCCCCCGGCAAGAGTGTGCTGGCAGGTATCCGTAGCGACGATGAGTCCGCCGCCTCGAAACATGGCGACTGGGCAGCACGTCGACGCGATAGCGTTACGGCGTGGCCGACGCGCCGCCGGGGCCGGCCGGCGCGCCCTGCCGCCCGCATTAGAGGCTCGCGACCCACTGGAGGTACGACCGAATCGATCCGGCGAAGCCGCTAACGAACCCGGCGGCCAGGTACTCCTCCAGCAGCGGCGCCACGGTCACCTTCAGTTGTCGCCGCGCCTGCGCGTCGTCCCGCTCCAGGAAGTAGGAGTGGCCAGGAAGCAAGTCGAACGCATCGGTGCTCGCGTGCTGGACGAAGATGTCCACAAGGTCACGAAATGCCTGCTGCATGAGGTCACACCCCAGGCGCTCGACGACGTTCGCCTGTGGCCAGAGCTTCGTGAATGCAAACCGTCGCCGCACCGCGATGTCGATCATCGCCAGGCTCCGGTCGGCGCTATTCATCGTGCCCAGGACGTGGAGGTTCGCGGGGAGCGACAGGCGGCTCCCGTTCACCCCGCCGAAATCGTACGGCAGGTCGAGCGACCGGACTTCGCCCGGCTCGAAGAGGTAGATCGCCTCACCCAGGATCTTCGAAAGGTCGGCGCGGTTCATCTCGTCGATCATCAGCAGGTAGTCGCGTGATGGATCCTCCGCGGCCGACCGCGCCGCTCGCATGAGGTATCCGGGCAGCGGAGCGAACGCCAGCCCAAGATTCTCGCCAGTCCTGACCGGCGCCAGGCCGCCGATGAAGTGTTCGTAGGTCGTGTTCGGATGGAACTGCACCGTCGTGCCGTTTCCGCCGTATGCCCCGCGCAGTAGATTGTGCGCCATGAGCGTCTTGCCGGTGCCGGGTGGGCCCTGGATGACCACGTACCGGCGGCTCTTGAGCAGGGCGAGGACGTCGTCCGGCGCAAGTGTCGGCAACAGATGGGCGAACCACTCCGCCCTGATCGCGTCGGCATCCTCCTTGGCTGATGCGAGCGGCACGAATCCCCGCTCTTCGAACATCAGGTCGAAGTACGCCTTCAGCGCGCGCAGCGTGACCGCTCGGTCGCCTGTGGGCCTGAAGATCGCGTACAGCTCTCTGCCGTAGCGCGTGAGGGCTGGTTTGTGCGTTGCGAATCGCCGCGCAACCGTATCCGGCAGGTCTTCATCCACCCGCACCGGATCCTGTTTCGCCCAGGCGATCATCTGGCCATGGCCGTACTGCTCGTTCAGCCACGCGGAGATCGCTTGCAGCTTCCGCGCGTGCCCGGGCCGCCCGAGGATCTCCTCGTCCGGGTGCAGTCCGCTGGTGCCAACGACGAAGGTCAGCAGGCACGGCTCACCGGGCGCGGGAAAGATCGCGATCGACATGCCGCCGTACATGCCAGAGTTCTTGTTGTCAGGGTGGATGTACGCGGCGAACGGCACGCTGCCCTCCGCGCGCATCTGCGGCGCCCGGAAGTCAATGGCCTTTCGCGCCTGCTCTGGGAAGCGTCCGTGCGGCGCGCCGAAAAGCGGCCCCAAGAGCGCGGCCGCCGCAGCTTCCTGGGAGTCCGGCCACGGCGTATCACCGTGGATCAATGCCACCAGCTCGTCGATGGCCATGGTGCCCCTCCACACGACGCCGCGGCGCGCCGCTCGATCGTTGGAGGTGAGTATACGCTACACCGCCACAGCCGCCGCCGCCCCCGCATCCCCCGCCGCCGCCACCGCCGCACGCACCGCCGCCACGTCCGCCCGCGTCTCCGGCCGAGTCTTCTCCTCCAGCGCGATCCGCTGGATTCCCGCCAGCACCGTCGAGTGGTCGCGGTTCCCGAACAGCCGCCCGATCTCCGCGACCGTCTTCCGGCCGTCCTCCTTCAACACGAACATCGCCAGGTGCCGCGCGTACGCCACGTCCCGGCCCCGGCTCTTCCCCCGCAGATCCGCCGGCTGCGCCCCCGTCCGGCGGCACACCGCCGCCACCACATCGTCCGCCCCCGGCGCCGGCGCCTCTCGCGACGCCCCCGCCGCCAGCGGCGACAGCGCCCGCTCGATGATCTCCCGCGTGATCTTGCCCCCGAACATCGGCACGAACGCCAGCACCCGGTTCAGGAACCCCTCTAGCTCCCGCACCGTCGGGCAGAACCGCTCCGCGATCAGCTCCAGCGCCTCGTCCGGCAGCCGCACGCTGTGCCGCAGCGATTTCGCCCGCAGGATCGCCAGCCGCGTCTCGAACGCCGGACGCTGCAGGTCGGCCACCAGGCCCCACTGCAGCCGCGACCGCAACGGCTCGATGATCCCCGTCAGCTGCGACGGCGCGCGGTCGCACGACACCGCGATCTGCTTCCCCGCCGCGTGCAGGTCGTTGAACGTGTGGAAGAACGCCTCCTGGAACCCCTGCCGCCCCTCGAAGAACTGCACGTCATCGATCAGCAGCACATCGACGCTGCGATAGCGGTTGCGGAACTGCTCGTACCCGTTGTCGCGCGCCCGCACGTAATCGTTGCCGAACCGCTCCGCCGGTGCGTAGATCACCGACAGCCCGCCCGCCCACGCCGCGTGCCCGATCGCCTGCAGCAGGTGCGTCTTCCCCAGCCCGCACGGCCCGATGATCGTCAGCGGGTTCGTCGCCCCCGGCTGCTGCACCACCCGCCGCGCCGATGCGAACGCCAGCGCGTTCTCGTCGCCCACCACGAACGCATCGAACGTCAGCGCCGGGTTGAGCGCTGGCGGCGCGACGGAGCGCCGCAGGAACGCGGGCACCTCCGTCGCGCCGTCCGGCTCAGGCAGGAGGACAGGCGTGTCATTAAGCACCGGTCGCACCACCTCGAACGAGACGTCGACCGCATAGCCCAGCACCCGCGCCAGCGTCTTGGCGATGAGCGGCCGCAGCCGCGTCGCCAGCCACTCCGTCGCGAAGTCGCTCTGCGCCCCCACGACGAAGCGCTCGTCTTCGTGCCGCAGCCCGATCGTGTCGCGCAGCCAGGTGTCGTAGTTCGCGCGTGTGACCAGCAGCTCCAGCTGGCCCAGCGTCGCCGTCCAGGTCGCCGCCGGCGCGGCCATCGTCGCCGTCATCGCGCGCTCCCCGTCCCGTCCAGGTGCATCCTTGCGTCGCGACGGCATCCTGCAGGCAACACGAATCCCTCCCGGCGGCACACGTCAGGAACAACTACTGGCCCGGTGTCAAACTCTTGGACGTGCCCGAGGTCGGAGACCCAGTTGTTCGAGCCGACCCCACCGCGGCTCTCGCTCCCTCCCCCGATGTCGGGGCGAACGACCCGCTCCGTGTTCCGGCGCGGGCCGCGTGGGGTGGTGAACCCTCAGGACAGGCCGAAGAATACAGTGACCCCACCACGCGATCAAGGCTTTTATGACGACTCCCCGGCGGAATTTGTCTCCCTTTTCTAAGCCTCTCTACACCGCGCCATCGCGCCGCCTTGCTGCGCCGGCAGTTGCGCCGCGCCGCGCCGCCGCGTGCCTCCGTTGACCGCCTCACATCCGCGTCCGATGCCGCGCGCCGCTTGTCATCCGTGCACAACGATCACCGCCGCGCGCGTGTTAGAGTGCTTCCGTCGATGGAACGCAACGCCGCACTCGCTCACACCGCCGCGCCGATCCCGGGCCTGCTCCACCGCACGATCAACGCCGTGCAACGCCGCCGCGTCTTCCGCGACATCTTCGAGATCTCCCTCGTCGCGATCGCGTTTCTCTTCTACTTCCTCGTCCGCGGCGCCGTCGTTGAGCGACAGGCCGACGCGCTCCGCAATGCCCGCCACATCATGGACGTCGAGCGCGCCATCGGCATCTTCTGGGAGCCGCGCCTCCAGGCGATCGTGCTGCACCGCAAGCTCCTCATCGATCTCTTCGACTTCATCTACTTCTGGCTCGACTTCCCGCTGATCGTCGCCGTCGGCTTTACGCTCTATTTCTTCCGCCGTCACCAGTACACCGTCGCCCGCGACGCCATCCTCCTCTCCGGCGCCATCGCCCTCGTCATCTACAACCTCTTCCCCGTCATGCCCCCGCGCCTCCTCCCCGGCGGCGAGTTCGTCGGCACGCTGGAGAAGTACAACCAGCTCAGCTACCAGGCGCAGTCACTGAAGGCGTTCGTCAACCCGTACGCCGCCGTCCCCAGCCTCCACTTCGGCTGGGCGATGATCATCGGCGGCGCCATCTTCCTCGCCACCCGGAACCCCGTCATCCGCTTCCTCGGGCTCTTGCTCCCCTGGGCCCAGCTCGCCGCCATCATCTTCACCGCGAACCACTACATTCTCGACGCCTTCGTCGGCCTCGTTGTCTGCCTCGCCGGCATCGCCCTCGCCGCCGCCATGCAGCGCTGGGTCTACCCCGCCCTCACCCGCGCGGTCGAACGCCGCTGGCCCCCCCTCCCCGCCTAGACCCCCCGCCCCGGCCACCACCAACAACCGACGCACGCAGAGAGGCCGGCGATTCCTCGCCGGCCCCATCACGCACCTTGCGCACGCGCAGACGCTACTTGCAGAACCCTTCGAAGTCCACGCGGCACGAGTTCTTCGCCAGGAAGTCGTCTACCGTCTTCTTGTTGAAATCCTGGTACCGCATGTCCAGCACGCGCGTCCACGACGACATCCCGATCGTGCCCACCACCAGGTCCGGGTCGCGCGCCATCACGATCCGGCTGGTGTTGTCGTTCCGGTTGATCCGCGCGTTCACGATGTCCGTCAGCTGTTTCACCACGTCCGCGCACGCCGTGTCGCCGCTCGCGCAGTTGTAGCCCACGAACACGCCCGCGTGCTCCAGGATGTGCGGGATCGCGTCACGCGGGATCACCACGTCCGGCGGATACACGTCCGGGTCCGGCGGGATCTTGATCAGGTTGCCGCCGCCGACGTCCACGTTGTTCTGCACGTTCAGGTGCTCGCCCGACGATGGCGGATTGCTGTTGCGGCAGGTGCCCGCCCCCGGCGTCACGATCGGCACGTTGCCGTGGCTGTCCGTCGCCGCCGCCACCACAGAGCCCGTCGGTACGGGCGTCGCCGTTTCGGAAGCCGCGGCTGTCGGCGAGGGCTGGCCGTTCGGCGCACCCGACCACTTCACTCCCGTGCAGAACGGCATCGGCGTCTCCGTCAGCGTGAACGGAAAGGGAAAGTGCGCGCGATCCTGCGGCGGCGCCGGCGCCGCTACGTATGTCCCCGGGATCGACGAGCTCGAGTCGCTCGCCGCCTGCTGCGCCGCACTGACGTTGACGCTGCTCCCCGCTTGCGACACGAGATACGCGATCACCCCCACGACGATGATGATGCCGCCCGCGATCGCCACCGGCAGGATCGGGAACCGGCTGCCCCCACCCACCTTCACCGGCGTCCGTCGGGACGGGCCACCGCCCCCGCCCCCGCCTCGCGCCTGCGACTTCCGGTCCGTCCTCCGCTGTTCTCGGCTCATCTGGCTTCGATCTCCCTGGCAACGGCCTCCACGGCCTCGCGCGTGCTTCCCGTCGTATCCACAGTGTGATGCCGACGCCCGATCGGCTGGCCGCGCCGGCGCATGCGTTCAAACTCCGCCACGCCGGCGCGCGACGCGCCCCGCTCGCCCCCTGCCTCCAACCGCTTCCGCACGACCGACGCCGGCGCCGTCACGCGCACCACGATCAGCCGCGCCCCTAAGTCCTCCGCGATGCCGTATACCACCGCCCGGTCCCTCTCAACGAGGTTCGTCGCATCGAGCAGCGCGGACACTCCCCTTGCCAGCAGTTCGCGCAGCGCGGCGTGGATCGCCTCGAACACCGCCGCGCTCTCCGCGCCCCCGTGCGTCGGCGCCGCGAACAGCGCCTCCCGCACCGCGTCGCTTTCGATCACCGCGACAGCCGTCCGCTCCCGGAGCGCCCGCGCGAACGCCGTCTTCCCAACGCCCGGCGGCCCCACCAGCATCACCGCCGCCGGCGATGACACCGGACGCGGCCACGGTCGCGCCAGCCGCAACACGGTGGCCACCGCGGCGCGGCTCGCCATTATATCGGCCGCACCTTATGCAAACACGCCTGTTCCAGGCCGATCACCCAAGCCCGCCGATTTCACAACCCGCCGCTTCGCCTTCCGCCCGCCGCCGTCCAACGTCCAACGTCTAACCTCCAACCCCCGCGCCTCCAACATCCAACATCGAACAGCTAACATCCACTTCCAACGCTCACTCGCACCACCACGCATACCCCACCAGCCCCGGCCCCGTGTGCGCCCCCATCACTTGGGTGAACTCCGTGACGTACACCTCCGCCAGCCGGATGCGCCCCTCGGCAGCGCGAAGCAGTTGCTCGGCATCGCCCCGCGCGTTCGCATGGTGTACCGCCAGGTGCATCACGCGTCCCGCCGCCGCCTCCACCAGCAGCTCGCCCATCCGCTCCAGCGCCCGCCCGCGTGTCCGCGTCCGCGCCACCAGCTTGATATCGGAGGCACTGAACCGCACGATCGGCTTCACCTGCAGCATCTCCGCCGCCCACGCCGCCGCCCGCGGCACCCGCCCGCCGCGCGCCAGGTACGACAGCGTGTCGAGCATCGCCAGCAGCGTCACGCGACCGGTCATCTCCTCCGCCCGCGCGATCACCGCATCGATGTCCGCCCCGCCGGACGCCGCACGCGCCGCCTCGATCACCACGAACCCCTGCGCCATCGCCGCGTTCCGCGAGTCCAGCAGCCGGATGTCGCTCGCCGGCGCCTCCGCCTGCGCGATCGCGATCGCCTGCCGCGCCGAGTCGTACATCGCGCTGAACTGCTTCGAGACCGTGATGCACAGCACCGCGTCCGCCCGCCGCCCCGCCGCCTCGATCGCCCGCAGGAACATCCCCGGCGATGGCGCCGCCGTCGTCGGCCGCGCGTCCGCTGTCCGCAGCACGTCGTAGAACTCCGACGTGTCCGCCGTCAACGAATCGACGAACGTCCGCCCCCCGAAGATCAGGTGCAGCGGCACCACCTCGATCCCGTAGCGCTCCGCCACCTCTGCCGGGATGCACGCCGTGCTGTCCGTCACGATCGCCACGCTCATACGCCCGCCAGTGTAGCCGCCCGC
>DASQHL010000060.1:0-6118 GCA_035632115.1 Dehalococcoidia bacterium
ATGTGCCCGGCGTTCTTCGCCCGCGTCAGCCCCGTTGTGAGCAGCGCGAACCCCGCCTGCATGAACAGCACGAACGAGCCCATGATCAACGTCCACGTGAAGTTGATCGCGATCTTGTTGTGCCCCACCTGGTCCGCCAGCGCGCCCGGGTTTGCCTTTGTGCAGTCACGAACCGCGCCGCTGACGTCCGACGGCGGCGTCGTGCCGTTCAGCGCGCAATTCGGATCGGTGAACCCGGTCCCCCCATTGCCGGAGAACGTCGCGGCGTCCGACGCCACCCCTGTGCTCGTCCCGGCCGCGTCGCCGTGGGCCCACTTGGCCGCCACGAACAACGCCACGAGCGTGATCACCGTGAGTGCGACCAGCATCTGCAGGCCGCTGAACTTGTTGCCAGGCATGCGCTCTCCTCCCAAGAACATGAACCGTTCAGAGCGCCATGCTCGCGTCAGCGCGTTACGCCAACATTGCGCAACCGTTACGGCTGTATTTCGTTGGAGAACCTTCAGACATGTGGCGGAGACGTGCCCGCCGGGCGTCCTCGCCGCCCGCGCGCCCGCCGTTCGCCCTGCTCACCCCGATTCGCCATACTGACGGTCGCATGGACATCGCGGCCGGCTCCCCATCACTCCCCCCGCCCTCCAGAACAGGAGACGTCTCGGGCCGCCACATCGACTGGACGCCGCGGGACGTCGCCATCGGCATACTGCTCCTCGTCGGCGTGCTGGTCGTCCTGCCCATCCCCGTCGTGGTGATCGCGCTGCTGTTCACCGGCCAGCACTCCCTTGCCTTCCTGACCATCGAAGCGCTGGTGGGCGCGCCCCTCTATCTCCTGATCGCAGCGATCGCCGCCAGCCGGACGTTCGGCAAGTACGGCGGCGGCTGGGCGCGCCTCGGCGTCCGCATGCCGAACGGCGGCACGCTCGCCTGGGCCGGGGCGGCCTTCGCGGGCGCCCTGGCTGTCTCGATCGCCTACGGCGTCATCATCGATGCGTTCGGTCTCAATTTCCTGAAGCAGGGCTGCGCCGACCAGGTGCCGACGGAGATCCGCAGCCAGCCGTACATCCTCGCCATCACCGCCTTCCTCGCGGTCGTGTTCGCGCCGATGGCCGAGGAGTTCTTCTTCCGCGGCTTCGTCTTCCCGGGCATCGCCCGCTCCTGGGGCGTGCCGGCGGGCATCGTCGTTAGCGGGCTGCTGTTTGGCTCGGCCCACCTGCTGGGCAACCCATACCTCTACAAGTCACTCATCCAGTTCGCCGCCATCGGCATGATCTTCGCCTTCACCTACTGGCGGAGCGGCAACATCTTCTCGTCCATGCTCGCCCACTTCACGTTCAACCTGCTCGGCGTGATCACGCTCGCCGCCACCACGTGCCACGCATGAGCCGCCTCAACGACCTCTTCGCCCGCACCCGCGCCGAAGGCCGCGTCGCCCTCATGCCGTTCATGACGGTGGGCTACCCGGACCTCGCCACCAGCATCGACCTCGTCAAGGCGATGGTCGCCGCCGGCGCCGACGCCATCGAGCTCGGCATCCCGTTCAGCGACCCCCTGGCCGATGGCCCGACCATCCAACGGGCGTCCTTCGCCGCGCTCCAGGGCGGCACGAACCCCGACCACGCCGTTGACATGGTGGCCGCCCTCCGGGGTGCGGGGGTTGCCGTCCCGCTCGTCCTTATGGGATACTGCAACACGTTCCTCGCCAAAGGCGAGGATCGATTTATCTCGGCCAGCGCGGCCGCCGGGGCAGACGGGCTGATCATCGTCGATCTGCCGCCGGAGGAATCGGACCGGACGCTGGCGACCTGCAGGAAGCTCGGGCTGGACCTGATCTACCTGCTGGCGCCGACCTCCGACGACGGCCGCATCGCGGAAGTGCTCGCGCGGGCCGGCGGTTTCATCTACTGCGTGAGCGTGGTGGGTGTGACCGGCGCCCGGGCGCAACTGGCAGCGGAGCTGCCGGACTTCCTGCGGAGGCTGCGGGCGAAGACGGATCTGCCGCTCGCCGTCGGGTTCGGGATCTCGAAGCGCGCGCACGTCGAAGCGCTCCGCGGCCTCGCCGACGGCGCCATCGTCGCCAGCGCGCTGATCGATATCGTGGAGTCGTCGCCCCCGGGGGAGCGACTGGAGCGAGTTCGGGACTATGTTGAGGTGCTCACCGGCCGAATGGAGGACATGGCGTAAGGCCATCGATGTCGTCACCTGTGACGACCTTGATGGCCGCGTCTATGGACGCTCTGCGGCCGGCGTCTTTGGACGCCGGTAACCCGCCCCGACGGGAATCGGCGGTACGAGACGGAGCACCGGAGTGACGAACGAAGCGATCAGGCTGCGCGGGATCCGCGGCGCGACAACGGTCGGCGCCAACACCAGGGAAGCGATCCTCCAGGCCACGACGGAACTCCTCTCCGCACTCATCCGCGAAAACAGCATCGAGCAGGGCGACGTCGCGAGCATCTTCTTTACGACGACGCCTGACCTCACCGCCGAGTTCCCCGCCGTGGCGGCCCGCCAGATGGGCTGGTCGAATGCCGCCCTGATGTGCGGACACGAAATGAGCGTCCCCGGCAGCCTGGCGATGTGCCTCCGCATCATGATGCACGTCAATACGGCAACACCGCAGGATCGGGTGCGCTTCGTCTATCTGCGCGGCGCGCGCGCCCTGCGCCAGGATCTGGCGCAGGAATCGTCAGGAACGTAGTGCTCCCCGGACAGGGTAAAGGAGCGGAAGAGCGATGATGGTGATCATGAAACCGGGACATACCCGTGAACAGTTCGAAGACGTGATGAGCCGCATCCGGGAAGACGGACTCGAAGGCCACGCCATCGTCGGTGTCGAGCGCACCGTCATCGGCGTCGTTGGCCTCGACCGCCTCCACCCGGAGCTGGCCGACGACCTGGAGGTGATGCCCGGCGTCGACTCCACCGTCCAGATCAGCAGCCCCTACAAGCTCTGCAGCCGCGAATTCAAGGGCGACGACACCGTGGTCGATGTCAACGGCGTCAAGATCGGCGAGGGCACGGTCACCGTGATCGCCGGCCCCTGCGCCGTCGAGAGCGAAGACCAGCTGATGAAAACCGCGCGCGCCGTAAAGGAGCGCGGCGCCTCCATGCTGCGCGGCGGCGCCTTCAAGCCCCGCACCTCGCCGTACAGCTTCCGCGGGCTGGAGGAGGACGGCCTCAAGCTCCTCGCCGCCGCCCGCCAGGAGACCGGCCTGCCGGTCGTCACCGAGGTCATGTCGGAGGCCACCGTGCAGCTCGTCGCGAAGTACGCCGACGTGCTGCAGATCGGCACGCGCAACGCCCAGAACTTCTTCCTGTTGGAGGAGGTCGCCCGCACCGGCAAGCCCGTCGTCCTGAAGCGCGGCATGTCGTCGTCCGTGCAGGACTGGCTGCTGGCGGCCGAGTACATCCTGGCCAAGGGCAACCGCAACGTCATCCTCTGCGAGCGCGGCATCCGTACGTTCGAGACGGCGACTCGCAACACCATGGACATCAACGCCATCCCGCTGGTGAAGGAGATGAGCCACCTGCCGATCATCGCCGACCCCAGCCACGGCACCGGCAAGCGCAAGCTCGTCGAGCCGATCGGGCTCGGCATGGTGGCCGCCGGCGCCGACGGCCTGATCCTGGAGGTGCACCCGGACCCGGAGCACGCCCTGAGCGACGGCGCGCAGTCGCTGACGTTCGACCTCTTCGCCAGCGTGATGGCCAACGTCGCGAAGGTCGCCGCCGCCGTCGGCAAGCGCATGGAGCGCGCCGCCGTCCCGGCCTGACCCGCGCGCGGCGCACACGCCAACTCCCCCTCTCCACAATGTGGAGAGGGGGCCGGGGGGTGAGGTCGCACAGGGGCCGCTCGAATCGAGCGGCCCCTCACGGTTGCCTGTTGCCTGTCGACTGTTGGTTGCCTCCGGAACCCACCAGCCGCTCCGTAACTTCAGCCTGTTAGACTATTGACAATTACCAATCACCGTACTAGAGTGGGCCTCGCGCATAGGAGTTCTTCAATGAAAGCGATCGCCCGCCACCGCGCCCTCCTCGCCGCCGCCACGGTGCTCGCCACGGCAGCGGCGCTCGCCTTCGCCATCCGCTCCGCCACCTCGCAGGGTGGCAGCGGTGTGGTGGACTTCACGAAGGTGACGACCGTCCCGTTCACGGGCTACCCGAGCACGATCACAGTACCAGACCTCCGGGAACCGACCTGCCAGGCACCTGCCAACGAGCGCCCTGCGCCGGACTTGCCGCCGCTGTCCTGCAGGCTCTCAAGTGGCGAGCCTCCTCCTGGCGCTATTCCCACAGCAAGTCCCGCCCAGCGGCCTGTGCCCGCTGCGCCTCAACCTGCCGGAGTGGTGGTCGCCGACAATCGCCTGTTTCGCTACACGATCACCATCCCGAGCGGTTGGTACTCAAACATGCGCCCGGAGGGCGGCACATTCCAGCTGACCGACGCGGCCGCGACGCGGGAGATGGTCGACCATAGCAATCCCTCCGGCGGAATCGTGATCACCTTCGGCGCGTCGAAATATGTTGACCCGAGTGTCACGGGCGCTTTCGACACGACGGAGAAACGGCTCCAACACCCTAATGCTAGCTTCGGCGTGGTCGCGGGCGTGATCTGGGGTGAGGGGCCGGGCGAAGGGGCGGCCGCAATCATACACGCCGCGTTCAGGGTTGGCAACGTGTTGTTCGAAGCAAACGCGGGTGTGGCTTCGGATGGCAGGCCGCAGGAAGCGATAGCTGCCGACATCGCCAGCGTGCGCTCCGTACTCCAGTCGATTACGCCATATTAGCGCTCACGAGCGGTTAGAGGACGCGAACGATGCTACGATCCCGCTCTCGCGTTAGGTCTGGGCTGCAGCCTAATCCTCGTGGTCGGTGGCCTTAGTTCGATTTCGCGGGTCCGAGCGACGCAGTCGCCAAACGAGTACTGGCGCCTACCGTGGAAGGCCACCGTCGCGCACACCGTGAGTGGGAACGGGTACGGTGAAAATACGCACGACGGCATCGCGCCGCATGCGCCAGAGGACCGTTGGGCGCTCGACTTTGCCGCGGCCGATGGTGAGTACCTCGTGGCCACACAAGAAGGTTCTGCAATCCTCGTCGACAGCAGTGTGTCCACCTGTGGCAAAGATTTGCACTATGGAAACTTCGTCGACCTTCAGGACATCGGCGGATTCGTCCATCGCTACGCTCACCTCCAAGTGCCCTTGGTCGCCCGAAACGACCACGTCGTGCCGGGGCAGATCATCGGACGCGCCGGGCACACTGGCAATGTGAGCCCGTGCGATCCAGTAACCCCAGACTACGGCACTCACCTCCACTACAGGAGTACCGATCCAGATTCGAATCCCTGCACCGCAGGCTGGTGCATACCGGAGCCGCTTTCGAACCAATGTGGTGGGACACCCATCACCTGCGGCGACATCATCCCCTTTTCTGCCGACCCGAGCACGCTGGACCAAACCCTGAAAGGGAACAAACATCTATCCAACGACGCCGGCGTGGGTTATTTCGCCTATGGCGATGGCGCGTCGCCCACAGTCGACTCCGCCATTGTCTCCCGATACTACGACGAGGGGAGTGTGGCGGCTAACTGGAGCGAGAGGGTGGTTGGCAAACCTGCGTTCTGCTGGTGCACGGCTATCCCGCCCGCGGATCCCGCGAACGTGAGCTGGTACGTCCACGGCTGGGGCGCCTATCCGTACAGCGGCGTCATCCAGAACTTCGACAGCCCGAATCCGTCCTACGGTCTGGGTGCCATCATGCACGGCGATACGGTTACCCATGACCCCGTCGACGGGCGAACGAATGCCGCACCGGCTATGTGGATCTACGGGAAGTTCTGGACCGAGTACAGTGGTCTCTGCCTGCCATGGGGAGGCGTGTCCGCTGTCCAGTACGTCTACCTCCTGGGATACCCGACGAGCGAGCGATACGCCGACGGCTTCGGAATCGTCCGGCAGAAGTTTCAGAATGGCAGCATGTACTGGCTACCGCCCTACAACCCAAACGACGTCCAGCTGCACGACCTGAATGATCAGAAGTTCGGGCCGGGCTGTGACGACCCCCTGCCACCGCCACCGACCCCCACGCCCACAACGAGGCCCACCAGGACCCCCAC
>DASQHL010000061.1:0-6744 GCA_035632115.1 Dehalococcoidia bacterium
GTGACCAAGTTGTGACCAACCTCAGTGCACTGCCCGGTACAGGACGCCTCTCAGAGGATCGCCGCGCATCGTAGGAGCGCGATCGTAGAGTCGGCGCTACGATCCTTGATCGCACTCTCAAGGCGGAGATCGCGGGTTCGAATCCCGCATGCGCTACCAACACGCCCCACCCGGATCAGCACCGCGCCACAAGCCTGCGGGACTATCCCTTGCGCCGGTGCGTCCGGCTACTTGCGTAAGTCGCGCTACACTTCCGGCGCACCCGACCTGCCAACGGGCGTGCCGGAGCACACATGCGGAGCGCCACCCTCCTTCGATTAGCCAGCATAGCCGCCGGCATCGGTCTCGCCGCATCCGCCGCCTGGTCATCCGGCGCCACGTCGCTCGCCGCACCAGCGCCCCAGGCCCCCGCCGCGCGCACCTACGCGATGGGCTGGGCCGCAACGCCGCCCGTCATGACCACCGGGTCCATCCTCGCCACCGCGCAGTCGATGTCGTCGGTGGCGGAGTACGCGCTCGTGCAACGCGAGGTGCCTTGGACCGCGCTCCTCGGCGGCACGTCGGTCGATGCCGAACTCACGAACGAGCAGCCGTTCGTCGACTACCTCCGGTCGCTCGGGCTCAAGATCGTGTGGCTCGTTGATCCGCTCGACGGCCTGGACCGTACGAAGGAACCACCGGACCTCGTGGCGGCGGGCCACTCGCTGCTCGAGCCGCAGGTCCTCGCCATGCACGAGGACTGGGTGCGCGGCGTCGCGCAGCGCTTCCATCCGGAGTACGTCGGGCTGGCATCGGAGATCAATACGCTTCGGGCGCACGGCAGCGTCACCCTGTACGACACGATCGTCGGCATGGTGAACACGCTCACGCCTGCGGTCCACACGCTCGACCCCGGCGCCGTCGTGTTCGTCTCGTTCCAGATGGAGGATGCCTGGCAGCGCCCGCCCTTCCCGGCATCGACCGTCGATCACTTCACGCTGATTGCGGACTTCCATGTCGATGCGCTCGGCCTGTCGTCCTACCCCTCGTACTCGTTCGCGCATCCCGCGGACATGCCGCCGGACTACTACCAGCGCTTCGCCGCCGCGACGCCGCTGCCCCTGCTGCAGGTCGAGGGCGGCTGGAGCAGCGTCGCGTCGGCGTGGGGCGGCGGCTCGCCCGCCGATCAGGCGGCCTATATCGACCGCCTCGGCGCGCTGCTGGACGGCGTGCGCGCTCGGCTCTGGGTGTCGCTCATCTACGCCGACCTCAACCTCGCCGACCCTTCGTGGAACCTGCCGCCCGACCGAGCGGCGACGCTCCAGAACTTCGCATCGCAGGGCATCGTGGACAGCAACTTCGTCCCGAAGCCGGCGTACAGCCACTGGCAGGCGCTCTTCGCACGCCCGCTCGTGTCGCCCGGCATGTCCGTCGGCGGCATCGCCGAGCAGGTCAGCCTTCCCCCGCGCGCGTCCGGCGGCAACGGCCGAGGCGGCGAGGCGCTCGTCGCCGTCGCGGTCGCGGCACTGGCCGGCGTCGCCCGGTGGTGGCGTCGCAGGCGACGCGCGCGCCGCGCAACATAGACGCCCGCAACGCCGCCCCTTGGCAACCCGCCGCCGATCTTGTCAACATGTAAGCACCACAACACCAGCCGCCAGTCCCGGGAGCGCCACGATGCCCGCAGTCACCGCCGATACGCTCACCCTGCCCCGCATCGCCCCGCCCGCTGAATCGACGACCGCCTGGCGGCCCGTGGTGCAGGTCGTGACGGCGCACAGTCAGCTCGAAGGCGAGGGCTTCGTCGTCCGCCGCCCCTTCCCCGGCTACGAGCTGCCCCTGGCCGACCCGTTCCTCCTCCTCGACCACCTGGGCGCCGTCGAATACGCGCCCGGCGAGGCGAAGGGCACGCCATGGCACCCCCACCGCGGCTTTGAGACCGTCACGTACATCATCGATGGCGGCTTCGAGCACCGCGACACGACGGGCGGCGGCGGCCTGATCACCGATGGCGCTACGCAGTGGATGACCGCTGGCGCCGGCATCCAGCACATCGAGAAGCCGCCGGAGCGGCTCGTCGTGACCGGCGGGCTCTTCCACGGCACGCAGCTCTGGGTGAACCTGCCCGCCGCGCAGAAGTGGGTGCCCCCGCGCTACCAGGACATCGAGGCGCGCGACGTGGCGCTGCTCTCGAACGACGACGGCTCGTCGCTCATCCGTGTCATCGCGGGCGAGCTTGCCGGCCATCGTGGCCCCGGTGTCACCTACACGCCGATCACCTACGCCCACGCCACGGTAACCCCCGGCTCACGCCTTGCCCTGCCGTGGCCGCGCGACTTCAATGCGTTGGTCTACGTGCTCGCCGGCCAGGGCTACGTCGGCGCCGAGCAGCGCCCGCTCGAAGAGGGCCAGCTCGCCGTCTTCGGCGCCGGCGATGCGATCACGCTGCGCGCCGCCGACCGCCAGCCCGTCGCCGCGAGCAAGGGTTGGGAGGTCCTGCTGCTCGGCGGTCTGCCCATCCGCGAGCCCGTTTCCCGCTACGGCCCCTTCGTCATGAACACGCGCGACGAGATCTTCCAGGCGCTGACCGACTACCACGCCGGCAAGATGGGCACGATCCCGGCCGAGCATGTGCCGCACCAGACCAGCGCGGACGAATCCGTGAAGGACCCTGCCGCGGCGCCTCAGGCCTGACCGTCGCCCTTCACGCCGCCGCCCGGCGCGCGCACCCGGAACACTTCGCCGGGCCGGATGCCCATCGCCGCCATCGCCAGCAGCCCCAGCGCGACGTTGAACGCAGTCGTGATCACGTGCGTGCCCGCGGCGAACGCCAGCGCTGCGTCCGCCGGCACGGCGTAGAGCGCCAGCACACTGAGCAACGCCACCTCGTACGTGCCGATATTGCCGAAGGTGATCGGGAACGTCGTCAGCATCGCCACCACCACCGTCACCGAGAGGTACGCCGCCAGCGGGATGTGCAGGTGGAACGTCTGCCCGTACGCCCACAGGATCAGCAGGTCAACGCCCCAGCCGAACAGGTTGAGCAAAATCGCGATGGCGAGGAGCCGCGGTCGGCGGATCACCTCCAGCCCATCGTGCACACGCGGCCAGTAGCGCTCGACCCCGCCCGCGACGGCATGCGGCAGGCGCGCCAGCACGCGCCACCGCGGCATCACCGCCGGCATCAGGCGGCTGCCTGCGACGGCCGCCGCGAAGAGCACCGCCGTGCCAGCCGCCAACAGCCACAGCAGGTCCGCCGGCGCGAACCCGACGCCCGGCAGCGCGAAGCTGATCAGGATGAACACCACCATGATCGCCGCATCGACCACCGCCTCCGCGCCGCGTCCCGCAGCCAGCCCCGCGCGCGGTAGTCGATAGCGGTTCGCCACGATCTGGATCTTGACGATGTCGCCCGCGCTCGCCGGCACCACCGAGTTCACCAGCGTGCCGATCAGCAGAGCACCGAACAGCCCGGCGGCCGGCGGCGCCCCGACCTTCGTGAGCGTGATCCGCCACTCGTACGCGTGCACGATGCGCGAGATGATGTAGACGCCCATCGCCAGCAGCAGCCAGCCGTAGCTCGCGTTGGCGAATGCGTCTCCCAACCCGTGGAAGTTGACCTGCCAGATCGCGAGCGCCAGCAGCACCGCTCCCAGGGTGATCTGCCAGAGCCATGGATGCCAGAGCGCGCCCCCTTCATCGTCGATGCCAGGATGCTCAGGCATCGGGTACGCCGGCCGCCGGGTCCGGGCCGTCCGTGGTGCGCCAGAACGACGCCAGCACGTCCAGTCGCCTCGTTGGCGCGTGTCCGCCGAACCGCTCGCTGAGCCGCACCAGCGCGAACGCCAACACGACGAGCATGAAGGGCGCGGCGATCAGCACGTTGTTCACCCCGAACACCGAGGCCGTCGCCCCCAGGAGCAGCAACGGCGCGATCGCGGCGCCATTCTTCAGCGTGCTCTGCAGCGCGAAGGTCCGCCCCTGCCGCGCCAGCGGCACGCGCCGGTTGATGTACGTCTGCACCGACATCGTCGTCAGCGAGATGCCCAACCCCAGCGGTACGGCGAGCGCGCTCGCGGTGCGAAGCGCCGGCCCCGGATGGACGCCGAACACGTCGAGCAGCCGGAACGGGTTCACCGGGTCGATGACGTTCGCCAGGCCGTAGTGCACGAACCCCAACAGCGCCAGCGACACCGCCGTGATCGCGAACCCTCCGAGCGCCGACATGCGTTCGCCAACCCGCCGGATCAGCGCCGGTGCCCCCAGCAACGCCACCGCCAGCCCCAGCGATGAAGGCCCGAAGACGTACACCGTGTCCGCCGGGTCCAGCCCCAGAACCGACTGCACGTAGCGCGGCGCGAGCGTCACCAACACCACGTTCGCCGTGCCCGCCAGCACGCCCACGATCACCATGGTCCCGACGGCCGGCTCGTCGGCGAGCCAGCGGATCACGGATGGCACGTTCACGTTCGGACGCCTCCACCGCGGCGGAGGCGTCCCGCTCCTCGCCCGGAGATGCATGATGCGCCCCGTCGCGATGAACAGCATCACCCCTGACACCGCGAACACCGCTCGTACCCCCGCCACTTGGAGCAGGATCGGTGCCAACAACGCCGTCCCAAACACCGTCCCGAGGTTCGAGGACAGGCTCAGCAGCGAGTTCGCGCTCGCCAGCTGCGCGTCCGACGCCACCATCGGCGCGATCGCCTGCTCCCCCGGCGTGGAGACCTGCCCCAGCACGTTCACGGCGAGCACGAGGAAGAGCACCGCTCGCAGGTCCGTGCCGAACAGCGCCGGCACGGCCAGGCACAGCGTCGCCTGCGCCGCATACACGGCGGTGAGCGCCAGCCGCCGCGGCAGCGCGTCCGCGATCGCTCCGCCGTACAGCCCCAGCAGCGTAGGCGGCAGCAGCGACGCCACGCCCACCAGCGCCGCATCGATCGTCGATCCCGTGTCGCGGACCACGGCGATCAGCGCGCCGTAGCGCAGGGCGTCGCGGCCCCCGTCAGACAGGAACGTCGACGCCATGACCGTCTGGAATCGCCGGCTCCGCGCGATGGACGTCTCCGGTAAGAAGAACCACAGTACGCGGAAGACGTGCCGCTCGCCCCGGTCGATCAGGCCGTCGGCGTGGCGGTAGGCGCGCCCCGCCACCCTCCCGACGTCGCCCGGGTCCGGCGTGCGCCGCCGCCCCTTCGTCGGTTTCATAGCGCGAGTGTACTCCGCGGTCGCCGCCGCCTTCGAACGGGACGGTTCGTCCGTCCGCGCACCGTCAACGACGCCCCATGCGGACGGCAAGCAGAGCAGATTGCACGCCTCAAATCTTATCCGATTCTTAGGCAGTCCAAGCGCCCGCAATAACTGATTCGAAACTGGTGAGCCTACATGAAGGCGTTATGGTGCTTGGAGTAGAGACGCAGCGAGATGGGGGACGGCCGTGGCAGACATAGCCCTTGACTACGAAGATATCCTCGATACCGGCAGCAGCCCGTGGAAGCGTCGCCTGATCATTGCCGGCCTCGTCTCGGTGATTGCCGCCGCCGCTGCCTTCTTTGTCTGGAACCAGTGGCTCCGTGGCGGCTCGGCGGCGGCCGCGCCCCTGTTCACCCAGGCTACCGTTGCCAGCGGAAACGTCACCAAGACCATCAGCACCAGCGGCACCGTCTCCGCCGCAGCGACGTCCAACCTCAGCTTCACCGCTTCCGAGAAGGTCACGAAGGTGAATGTGGCCGTTGGTCAGGCCGTGAAGCAGGGTGACGTCCTCGCCGAGGTTGATCCGACCGATGCTCAGAACGCGCTCAAGACAGCGCAGGCCTCCCTCGCCACCGCACAGGCCAACCTCCAACAGACGCTCTCCGGCAGCACAGCGTCACAGCTCGCCTCCGCCGACCAGAGCGTCGTCCAGGCGCAGACCAGCTACAACAACGCCGTCAACGCGCTCCAGACCCTGCAGCAGCCGCCCACCGCCGCGGCCCTCGAGGCCGCCCAACAGGCGGTCACCGCCGCCCAGGCACAGCTTCAGACTGCGCAGCAGGCCCAGTCGGATCTCACGACGAACGCCCAGGCAGCCATCCGCACGGCGCAGCTCAATCTCCAGAACGCCCAGGTCGCTCTCAACAGCGCCCAGCAAGCCGCAACTAACGCCTCCGAGAACCAGCAGCTCGCACAGGCGACGCTGGCCGGCGCCGAGACCGCCTATTGCGGCAACCCGGATCCCTCCAACATCCCCTCCTTCTGCAGCGTCCAGGCCATGCCCATCTCGATCACGGATGCCACCATGATGGTCACCGTGAGCAACGGCGTTGACCCGACGCGCGCGACGCTGGCGAAGACCGTCCTGACGTCAGACAGCGGATTCCGCAGTGCGGTCGCCTCCGCGCAATCCGCCTCGAACGCGGTGACCGCCGCCCAGAACAACATCACCACGGCGACGACGGCCCTGGCTACGGCCCAGGCGCAACCGACCCAGGCGCAGCAGGCCGCCGCCGCTTCCGCCGTCAGCGCCGCCCAGTCATCGCTGGACACGGCGAACGCCAACTTGGCCACGCTCCAGGCCGGCCCGACCTCCGCCCAGCTTGCGAGCGCGCAGGGCGCCGTCGATCAGGCGTCAGCGTCCCTCAAGTCCGCCCAGGCGAATCGTGACCAGGCCTACGCCGGCTCGACTGCGGCGCAGATCCAGGCGGCCCGTAGCTCCGTCCTCCAGGCGCAGGTCAGCGTCGCCAACGCCCAGAAAGGCGTCGACGACACGAAGCTCGTTGCGCCGTTCGA
>DASQHL010000062.1:0-28485 GCA_035632115.1 Dehalococcoidia bacterium
AAGTTCGAAGTCGCGAGATCCAGCACATGGCTTAGGTAAAAGTGTGAAGTAGCGAGGCTCGATCGCCGCAAGCGCGCGCGAGTAGTCAGCAAGCGCCTGGCCCGTCTGATCGGCGGACGCGAGACGACACGACCATTCAAGCAGGGTCATCGCGAGCAACCCGAACAAGAAGTTGCCCCTGTTCCTAGCTAAGGGGTTCCAGCACAGCGAGTTCCACGCTTCGCGAAAGTCACCAACAATGAAGCCGTAGGCAATGGCCGGTGATAGATACTGCGGCATGCGGTTCACCTCGTCTACCATGCTATCCAATGTTTGCGCATGAGGGAGACGACTATGCAGCGGCAGAACATCAGCAGCGGAGGGCCGTGGGAGGCGAGTGTCGGGTATTCGCGGGCGGTGCGGGTGGGGGAGGTGGTGTACGTGGCGGGAACGACGGCATCGGCGGCGGACGGCGGGGTGATGCACCATGGCAACATGTACGGGCAAGCGAGGGAGGCGCTGCGGCGGATCGAGGCGGCGCTGGTCGAGGCGGGGGCGTCGATGGGGGACGTGGTGCGGACGCGGATGTTCGTGACGGACATCGGCCGGTGGGAGGAGGCGGGGCGGGCGCACGGGGAGGTGTTCGGGGACGTGCGGCCGGCGGCGACGATGGTGGAAGTGGCACGGCTGATCGATCCGGGGATGCTGATCGAGATCGAGGCGGAGGCTGTTCTGAGAGACGGGCAGCGCACAGAGGCAAGCACTCAGGGCTAGAACCGAGAACCTAGAACCTTTGGCGTCGCACGCTGTACGCTAAGGCATGGCGGAGTGCTTGTTTTGCGCGATGGCGGCCGGGACGATCGCGGTCGACAAGCTGCACGACGACGAGCTGGTGTTCGCGATCCGCGACATCAACCCGCGGGCGCCGGTGCACCTGCTGATCATCCCGAAGGAGCACATCCCGGACGGGCGGCACGTGGGCGACGAGCACGGTGCGGCGCTGGCGCGGATGTTCGCGGTGGCGCAAGAGCTGGGGCGGGCGGAGAACCTGGAGCGGCGAGGGTACCGGCTGGCGTTCAACGTGGGCGAGGACGCCGGGATGACGATCCCGCACCTGCACATGCACCTGGTCGGCGGGCGCCGGCTGGGCGCGGAGGGCTGAGGCCGCATTGCCGCGCGCGGGGACGCGTGCGACACTGAACGGCATCACTCCCACAACCTCCTAACGGGCCGGCATGCCAGCATCCCGACGCCGTTTCCTGCCACACACGCTGCTCGCGGCGGTGGTGCTGCTCGCCGCGGTGGGCTCGAGCGCGATCGCGTACGCGCTGCCGCTGCCGAACGGGCCCAACGACTTCAACTCGCCGGGGTTCATCGTCCGCCACGTGTGGGTGAAGTTCGCGATGCTGGCGACACGGCCGCTGCGCGGCGAGATGAGCGCGGCGCAGCAGGACGCGCAGGTGGCGCGCTTCTTTGATCTGAACGCGGCCATCGCCGAGCAGGAACGGATCGCCGGCGACCCAGCGAGCAGCGCGCAGATATCGGCGGCCGCGACGGCACGGGACAGGGTGCTGCGGTCGGAGCGCGACGGGATCCAGAACAGCGTGCAGCTGATCCTGGAGGGGCGGCTGACGAAGGCGATCGAGCAGGCGGGGCTGACGCGGCACGCCGGGGGCGATTTCGTCTGGCCGCCCGTCAACATCCAGTTCCAGGACCCGCCGTCGGTGCTGGTGCGGTCGCCACGCGACGAGATCCGCGTCGAGAGCGAGCAGTTGTTGCAGGGCAACCTGCCGATCGACCGGGTCGAGCGGCTCGAAGCGGCAGCACAGGCGGACGGAAAGACGTCGGCGCTCGTCGTCCAGATCGGCGGGATCGCGATGTACCCGGCGATCATCCCGTACGACAGCGACTACAGCTACATCATGCAGGACATCGCGCACGAGTGGACGCACCATTACCTGTTCTTCACGCCGCTGGGCCGGCGCTACTTCGCGAGCGCGCAGTTGACGACGCTGAACGAGACCGTGGCGGACATCGTGGGGAGGGAGCTGGGCGACCGGCTGGTCGCGTCGTATCCGCTGCCGGCTACCGCGAGCCCCGCGCCGTCAGCGACCGCCACGCCTCAGCCGGGCGCCATTGACTTCACGGCGGTGATGCGCGGGCTGCACACGTACGTGGTGGCGCTGCTGAAGCAGGGGAAAGTGACGGAGGCGGAGGCGCTGATGGAGCGGACGCGGCAGTACCTGGCGGCGCACGGGTACTACATCCGCAAGCTGAACCAGGCGTACTTCGCGTTCCACGGCTCATACGCGGACACGGCAGGGTCGATCGATCCGATCGGGCCGAAGCTGGACCGGCTGCGGACGGAGAGCGCGTCGCTGAAGGTCTTCGTCGAGCGGGCGCAGAACTTCACGTCAGAAGCGGACCTGAACCGGGCGCTGGCGGCTACAAGGTGACCTGATCGCAGGCGCGGCGGAGGTCGCGGAGGTTTTCGCGGGGAGACGCCTCGCTGTTGAAGACGGAGGAGCCGCAGACGAGGACGCGCGCGCCCGCCTCGATGCAGCGTGCCGCGTTGTTTGGCTTGACGCCGCCGTCGACCTCGATATCCGGCGAGAGGCCGCGCTCGTCCAGCATCTGCTTGAGGCGACACACCTTATCAAGCATCGCGGGGAGGAGCTTCTGGCCGCCCCAGCCGGGGTTGATCATCATCACCATGACCTGGTCGGCGACGGCGAGGACTTCCTCGATCGCGCTCAGCGGCGTCGCCGGATTGATGCAGATGCCGGCGCGCTTGCGCATGGCGTGGATGCGGCGGAGGAGCCGGTCGGCGTGATGCGTGGCCTCGATGTGGAAGTTGATGATGTCGGCGCCGGCCTCTGCGAAGGCGTCGAACTGCGCCTCGGGATCCTCGATCATGAGGTGGAGGTCGATGGGCAGCGAGGTGGCCTTGCGTACGGCCTCGACGACGAGCGGGCCGAAGGTGATTGGCGGCACGAAGTGGCCGTCCATGACATCGAGGTGGAGGTAGTCCGCACCACCGGCCTCTGCGGCGGCGATCTGGTCGGCGATGCGGCCGAAGTCGGCCGTGAGGATCGAGGGGGCGAGCTTGACGGCGGTCATCGCGGCTCCTCCTTGAGAGCGCCGTTGAGCCGGTCGACGCGGGTCCGGGCGCGGCGGAGCGCGGCGGTGACCTGGCGCGGCGCCGTACCGCCGGGCACGTCGCGCGACCGGAGCGACGCCATGACATCGATGCGGAGCGCGTCGGCGGCAAAGAGCGGCGAGAAGCGCTGGAAGTCTTCGAGCGCAAGGCGCGCCAGATCGACACGCCGCGTTTCGGCGTAGCGGACGAGTTTGCCGACGGCGGCGTGTGCTTCACGGAACGGCAGGCCCTTGCGCACGAGGTAGTCGGCGAGGTCGGTGGCGAGAGCATAGTTCGCGACAGCGGCCTTACGGGCGCGCGCGGCATCGACGTCGATCTTCGGGAGCATGGCGGCGAGCACGTCGAGCGTGGCGAGCAGAGCGTCCTCGACACTAAACAGCGCGGGCTTGTCTTCCTGCAGGTCGCGGTTGTAGGCGAGCGGCAGCCCCTTGAGCGTGGTGAGGATGCCGACGAGGGCGCCGATGGCGCGGCCGGAGCGGCCGCGCGCGAGCTCGGCGACGTCGGGATTCTTCTTCTGCGGCATGATGCTGGAGCCGGTCGCGAAGGCGTCGGGCAGGCGGATGAAGGCGAACTCTGCGCTTGACCAGAGGACCAGCTCTTCAGACAGGCGCGAAATGTGGACGAAGGCGAGCGCGGCAGCGGCGAGGTAGTCGACGACGAAGTCGCGGTCGGAGACGGCGTCGATGCTGTTGGCGGTCATGCGGGCGAAGCCAAGCTCGGCAGCGACGGAGGCGCGGTCGATGGGATACGGGACGCCGGCGAGGGCGCCGCTGCCCAGGGGGAGTTCGTCCATCATTTCGTGCGCGAAGGCGAAGCGCGCAGCGTCGCGGTCGAACATCTGCACGTAGGCGAGCAGGTGGTGCGCCAGCAGCACCGGCTGAGCGCGCTGGAGGTGCGTGTAGCCGGGCATGGCGACGGACTTGTTGGCGTCCGCGAGGTCGAGGAGCGCAGACTGGAGGTTAAGCAGGGCGGCGATGGCGCGGCTGCAGGCGGACTTGACGTACATGCGGAAGTCCGTCGCAACCTGATCGTTGCGCGACCGGGCGGTGTGCAGGCGGCCGGCGGCAGGGCCGATCTTCTCGGCGAGCCGCGCCTCGACGTTCATGTGCACGTCTTCCAGGTCATGCCGCAATACGAAGGCGCCGCGCCCGTATTCCTCCAGGATTTCCGACAATCCCCGGACGATGGCGGCGGCGTCCTTGCGCGGGATGATGCGCTGGCGGCCGAGCATGCGTGCGTGCGCAATGGAGGCGGCGATGTCCTGCGGCAGGAGGCGGGCGTCGACGTCGATGGAGGACGTATAGGCCTCGACCATCTGATCCGTCGCGGAGGCGAAGCGGCCACCCCACGGTTTCGCGCCACGGGAGGCGGGAGGCGCGGAGCGCCTGGCGGGCCTGGGAGGGAGAGCCTTCTTCGGGGGCACAAGGATCCTCTCGTGGTCGCGGACGGAGCCGGCGGGTGCCGGTCTCCGCTGGACTAGCCTGATGGTATAGGTTCGGCTTCGGCGGACGCTAGCGGCAGCGGTCAGCCCGTTGGCGGCACCGTCATGGCCATCACGACCGCGGCGTCGCGGCGAACCAGCAGGTTGAACCAGCGGCCGGGGCCGAGGCGGACACTGCGTGGGGCGTACTCCTGCCAGAGCAGCGGCTGATCGAGCATATCGACGCGCGCGGGTATGACGCCGGTATCGAACGCGTTGTAGTCGTGGCGCGCCCACGGGGCGGATTGCAGCGAATCGGTCAAGATGATGATCTCCGGCCGCAGGCTCAGGACGTACTGCGAGTCGTACTTCTCGTGTCCGGCGGGGAAGCGGCCGAGATCGATCGCGCGGTGGGCGATGTGCTCGTCGTTGAGGCCGAGCATATCGATCGTGGTGAGGCGCGACTCGTAAGGGATGGCACCGACCGGGATGAGCGCGATGGTGGTAGTAGTGGGGACGTTGGCGCGCAGCCAGCGACCGATGGCCACGCGGTCGGCGACAGCAGCGCGCTCCCGAGGAAGGCCAAAATCGGCGGCGGATGCGTGCAGGTTGAAGGCGAGCAGGCCAGCGACGGCGAGCACGGAAGCGGCTTCGGCGAGCCAGCGCTTGCGGGCTGCGGTCTGACCGGCGATGAGCGCGGCACCGGAGGTGGCGATGAGCGCGTACGCGAGCGGGAGGATCGGCGCGAGGAAGCGGTAGCGGGCGAGGGAGTCGCCTCCGACGTAGACGACGTAGCCCATCCAGGAGACGACGAGTGCGAGCACATACAGAGCGGGTACCCGCCGGATGGCGGTAAGGGCGAGGGCGAGCGGCGCGAGGAGCAGGAGCCAGGCGGCGTACTCCTGGCTGAAGGCCGCGACGTAGGCGAGACCGCGCTGATACTGGTCGAAGCTGGCGCCCACCTTGTCGTAGTAGGTGTTCGGGAAGATCCAGCCGTACTCGCGATAGCGCCAGACGAAGTAGGGGACGAAGAGGGCCACGAAACCGGCGACCCAGGCGAGCAGCGACAACGCCTCGACGAGGAGGGCGCGGGTGCGGGAGGCGCTGCTTGCGCGCAGCCGCGCGAGCGCCTCGCCGAGCTTGAAGACGCCGGAGACGGCGAGCAGCAGCAGGCCGTCGGGGTGTGTCATGGCGACGAACGCCCAGACGGCGCCGGACGCCGGGAGGCGGGGCGAGCGCTGTTCGCGCAAGTGGAGGAGCACGGCAGCAAGCGTCAGGACGGCGAACAGCGGACTCTCCAGGCCGGCGGTGGCCCAAATGGCCCACGTGCCGCATGTGGCCAGCAACAGGGCAGCGGCGAGGCCAGCAGCGCGGCCGGGGGCGCCTTCGAGGAGGCGGATGCAGAGCATATACGCGGCGCCGGCGGCCACAACGGAGAGTCCGAAACCGAGCCAGCGGCCGCTGAGCACGAGATCCGCGCCAGCGCGATGCAGGCCGGCGAGCACGATGAGCCAGAGGAAGTTGGTGTAGCCTTCGACCCACTGCCCGGGATTCCAGACGATGCCGGCGCCATCGGCAAAGTTGCGGGCGTAGCGGTAGGTGATGTAGGCGTCGTCGCTGGTGTAGTGGAAGTAGAAGATGCCGTGCAGGAGCAGGATGGCGCCGGAGCCGGCGACCGAGGCGAGCGCATATTGCTTCGTGAGTCGCGCCAGTGCATAGGCGAGCGCGGCGGTGCCCAGCGCGCCGAGGACGAGCCAGGGGAAGGTCACCGGGCGAAGATGGGGAGCTCCGTGATCTCGCGGAGCGTGTGAACAGTGAAGTCGGGTGTGACGCCCTCGCCCTCGTGATACTGGCCGAGTGCGCGGCCGGTCTGGGCGCGCGTGGCGGGCAGATCAGGTGGCACTTCGCCGACCTGTTCTGCCTCGTGCGGTGGGTCATGCCTGCGTGTGCGGCGCCAGATGCCGGTCATCCCGAGGGCCTGAGCGGCACCGACGTCCGCGCGGAGGGAGTCGCCGCACATGGCGGTCTCGCGAGGGTCGACGCGCATCGCCGCGAGGACGTGCTCGAAGATCTTCGGGTGCGGCTTCATGTAGCCGAGATCGCAGGAGACGGCGGTGGCCTCGAAGTAGCGGTCGAGGCCGAGCTCGCGCAGTTCTTCGGCGAAGCGGGGCCCGCCGAAGACGCGGTTGGTGACGCAGCCGATGCGGACGCCGCGGGCGAGGAGCCAGTCGAGCGTGGGGAAGGCGTCGTCGAACATGGTGCGGCCGAGCTGGAGGCCGCCGAGGTTCCAAGCGTCCCAGAGCCGCGCTGCCTGCTCGTAGGAGATCGCCAGGCCCATTCCGGCGGCGATATCGCGGACGACGGCGTTGAAGTCGGGACTGACGCAGTCGGACTCGTAGGCGGCGCGGTCGGCCTTTTCGACGCCGAGGCGGATCTCGCGGCCAAGGAAGCGCAGGTCACCCTCGAGAGGGATGTCCCAAGAGGCGAGGACAGCACCGATACGGCGCATCGTCTCGGTGCGGATCTCCATGGCGGGAGGCAGCTTCGGGAAGTGCCAGAGCGTGTCGCCGAGGTCGAAGAGAATCGCCGAGATCGCCATCCGTCCCTCCCGAGCGGGAGGATACCGCCCCGGCGGGACGGAGGCTACCGAAGCAGGCGACCGGCCCATGGGCTGAAGTCACCTACAGGGGGGCCTGGGGCGAACGGTAAGAACTTCGGGGGGCGGCACGCTGCAGGGGAGGTTGGCCCGGCCGATATTTCTCCGGCGTATTGCGCCGAAATCGCCGGGGAGCCACCGTGACTACGAGCCGTATCGTCGCGATCACCGTGGGAGCCGCGCTAGCGGCGCCGATGCTGGCGCTGGCCTTTTTCGTCCGGGATCCGGGCGCTGACCCGCTCTGGATGCAGATGGACGTGCACTTCTGGGTGGTTGGCGTGACGGCGCTGGCGGCCGCGGTCGCGGCGTGCGTCGTGATCCTTTCGGCGCGGACGCTGCGGGAGACGCGGCTGCTGTTCCTGGCGCTGGCATTCGTCTGCATCGCTGGCATCTTCTCTGTGCACGGGCTGATGACGCCGGGGTACATCGCGCATGACCTGTACGCGTCGGTGCCTGTGTCGGGCTGGGCGAGCATCGTCGCGGGGGCGCTGTTCATCGCGCTGAGCGCGACGGAGCTACCGCAAGCGGCAGACCGCTTCGTGCGGCGGGCGGGCATCGTGATCTTCGCGTGGGTGACAGTCGGCGTAGGTGCGTATTTACTGTTGAGTCTTACCGTCGACGAGTGGCTCAACTGGTTCCCGCTGGACAACAGGGCGTTGCAGTACGCGACGGCATTCGCCGCGATGGGGTTGATCGCGTTCGCGGTGCAGCGGTACTGGCAGGCGTACCAGTTCGCGCGACTGCCGTCGCAGGCAGCGACGACACTAGCGCTGGCGTTGCTGCTGGAGGTGCCCCCGCTGATCCTGTGGGGGACGCCGTGGCACCTCTCCTGGTGGCTGTACCACGGGGCGTACGGCGGGGCGTTCGTGGTGCTGTTCGGGGGATGGGCGATCGAAGTGCGGCGGGCGGGATCGTTGAGCGCGATCGCAGAGGCACTTTCGATGCGGGACGCGCTCGCGCAGTTGAACCGCGGGCGAGACGCGCAGATCCTCGAGCTGGTGAACGCCATCGAGACGAAGGACGTGGCGACGCTGGGGCATGTGAGCCGCGTGAGCGCGCATGCGCTGGCGATCGGACGGCAGCTGGGATTGGGGCCGCAAGACCTGCGGTCGCTCGTGCTCGCCGCGCAGATGCACGACGTGGGGAAGATCGGCCTGCCGGACGCGATCCTGATGAAGCCGGGGCGCTTGACCGAGGCGGAGTTCAGCGAGGTGAAGCGGCACGCACCGCGGGGCGGCAGCATCGCGCGACGGGTGGCGGCGCTGCGGCCGCTGGCGGCGGTCATCCGCGCGCATCACGAGCGCTACAACGGCCAGGGGTACCCGGACGGGCGGGCGGGCGACGCGATCCCGTTCCTCTCGCGGATCATCGCCGTGGCAGACACGTTCGACGCGATGACCTCAGACCGACCGTACCGTGAGGCGCTCTCGCGAGACGCGGCGCTGGCGGAGCTGCGACGGGTGAGCGGGGTGGAGCTGGACCCGGCGTGCGTGGGCGCGTTCCTAGCCACGTTCGGCGAGGGGGAGCGCGCGGCGGCCTGAGCCTCCATTCATCTCGCGCGTTGCGGGGTGCCTTCGTATACTGTGCCTGCCCCACGGTGCAGCCGAAGGATCGAACCGCGTGCCGACCGAAGTCCTCTATCGCAAGTGGCGCCCGCAGCGCTTCGCCGAGGTGTCCGGCCAGGATCTGCTGACGCGGACGCTGGTGAACGCGGTGGCGTCGCACCGGGTATCGCACGCGTACCTGTTCGCCGGGCCGCGGGGGACGGGGAAGACGACGACGGCGCGACTGCTGGCGAAGGCGATCAACTGCGAGCAGAACTCCGACGAGCAGAAGCAGGGCCCGGGCGAGCCGTGCGGCGTGTGCGCATCGTGCCGGGCGTTCGGGACGGGGAGCGCGCTGGACCTGATCGAAATGGACGGCGCGAGCAACCGCGGCATCGACGACATCCGCGACCTGCGTGAAGCAGCCAACTACATGCCGATGGGCGGGGCGGGCGCGCACAAGGTGTACCTCATCGACGAGGTGCACATGCTGACCGAGGCGGCGTTCAACGCGCTGCTCAAGACGCTGGAGGAGCCGCCGCCACACATCGTCTTCATCCTGGCGACGACAGACGCGCACAAGGTGCCGGCGACGATCCTGTCGCGGTGCCAGAGGCACGAGTTTCGGCGCATCCCGCTGGCGGCGATCGTCGACCGGCTGGAGCAGATCTCGGCAGCGGAGGGGATCGGCGTGCCGCGTGAGGGGCTGGAGCTGATTGCGCGGGACGCAACGGGCAGCCTGCGGGACGCGATCAACCTGCTGGAGCAGGTGTGCGACTCGTACGGGAAGGACGCGTCGGTCGAAGCGGTACGCGAGGGTCTGGGGCTCGTCGGCGACGAACGCTCGACGCAGCTGGCACTGCAGGCCCTGCGGGGTGACCTGGCGGGCGGCCTGGCGACGATCGGCGGCGTGCGCGACGACGGCCTGGACCTGCGGCAGTTCCAGAAGGAAGTAGTGGCGCGGCTGCGCGAGCTGCTGCTGGTGCAAGCCGGCGCGGAGCTGGATGGCGCGTGGACGCCTGAGCAGGCGGCAGCCATGAAGGCTTCTCTGCAGGACGTACCCGCGGCACGGTTGGTGGGCGCGCTGAAGGCGTTCGGGCTGGCGGATCTGCGTGCGGATCCGTTGTCGCCGCTGCCGCTGGAGCTGGCGCTGGCGGAATCGATACTGGCACCGGTTGCGGCCACCTCTGCCCGCACGGAGGCACCGCCGGCATCGCGGCCAGCGCCGCCACCGATGCGGCCGCCGCGGCAGGATCGTCCGATCCCGGCGCGACCGCAGGCGCCAGCGCCGCCGCGGGGCGCGCAACCAGCCGCGGGTGAGCGCGTGCCGCAGGAGCTGCGGCGCGACCTGAAGAATGCGTCGGCCGAGGACATCGCCGCGATGCTGGGAAGCAAGGCGCCGGTGATCCCGCCCGCGGCCGACGGGCCGCCGGAAGCGGGCATGGGCGGCGGCACGCACCCCACGGTCGAGCCGTTGCCGGAGGTCGAGCCGGGCGCGCATCCGCAGCTGGCGACATTCGTACAGGAACTACGCGCGCTGGTGCGGCCACGCAGCGTGAAGCTCGACGCGCTGCTGAACGGGTCGTGCGAGGCGGTGTCGTGGCAGGACGGCGTGCTGACGCTGGGGTTCTACGACGACAAGTTTCACAAGAAGGGCGTGGAAGAGGCGCAGAACCGGCGGATCTACGAGGAGCTGGCGGCGCAGATCCTCGGGGCGCCGGTTTCGATCCGATGTACCATTGCGCCGAGGAAGGCGAAGGCCCTGAGCAAGAGCCCGCTGGTGCAGCACGCGGTGCAGACGCATGGGGCGACGATCGTGTCAGGAGAGCAGGAGCAGTAGCGATGGCGATGAACCGCGACATGATGGCGAAGCTCGCGCAGATGCAGGGGCGCCTGGTGAAGGCGCAGGCGGACCTGAGCGAAAAGCGCGCGGAGGGCACGTCGGGCGGCGGCGCCGTGCACATCGTGCTGACGGGCGGGATGAAGGTGGACTCGCTGAACGTCGACAAGGAGGTCGTCGACCCGGACGACGTGGAGATGCTGGAGGACCTGCTGACGGCGGCGTTGAACGAGGTGCTGGGCAAGGTGCAATCGCTGCAGATGTCGCAGCTGGCGGGGCTGGCCGGGAGCCTGGGCATCGGCGGGCTGGGCTAGCAGGCAGCTGGTCAGACTGTCAGACTGCGGGCCGGCGGGTGACGACATGCCGGAGCGCTGATCAGTTGGCCGCCTTACCATGAACGAATCCACCGATGTCGCGCCGCTGCCCGTCACGCGCCTGATCGAGGAGTTCCACAAGCTCCCGGGCATTGGGCCGAAGAGCGCACAGCGGCTGACGTATCACCTGCTGCGCATCCCGAAGGAGGACGCGCTCGCGCTTGCGGACGCGATCACGCAGCTGAAGGAGCGCACGGTGCTGTGCTCCGTCTGCCAGAACGTCACGGAGAGCGACCCCTGCGCCATCTGCCGCGACGAATCTCGCGACCGGACCGTGATCTGCGTCGTCGAGGAGCCGCTGGACATCCTGGCGGTCGAACGGACGCGCGGGTTCCGCGGGCTGTACCACGTGCTGCACGGCGTGATTTCGCCGATGGAGGGGATCGGTCCCGAGGACTTGAAGGTGAACGAACTGCTGGCGCGGCTGCGCGGCGGCAACGTCAGCGAAGTGATCATGGCGACGAATCCGAACCTCGAGGGCGAGGCGACATCGATGTACGTGAGCCGGCTGCTGACGCCGCTGGGCACGCGCGTCACGCGCCTGGCGCGGGGGCTGCCGATGGGCAGCGACCTGGAGTACGCGGACGACGTGACGCTGACGCGCGCGCTGGAGAACCGGCAGGACGTTTAGCGCTCCGCGTTGTTCTCAGTTATCGCTTCACAGATACCCACGCTTGCAAGCACCCCGGTGGGATGACCGTAGCGGGCGCCGCGCGCGACCGGCGGAACCCAACCCCCGGCCCCATTCCTGAAGTGAAGGGAAGGGGAGAGCCAATGTCGGCAGAGACTAGCCGCCGCCCCTACAGCCACGTACCATCCCGCACATGGTCGGCAGTCCCCCAACCGCGATGCGACCGGGCGAGCGCCTGATCCGTTCGGATCCAGTTATCCTCACACACACGTCGACGACGGGGCTGTGGCCGAACCCGCCTCGCGACGACGGCGGTTTCCTTGCTGTACACCGCACGATCATGGCGCTGACGACTGAGCGGCTTGTGTTCCTGCCTCTGCGCGCGCTATGGATTGAGCGACCGACCGAGTTGCTGCAATACGTGCCCGTGATAGGGAGCGCATTCACCCTACTCAGGGCCCTCCTCGTACCGTACCCAGCGCTCCGCCGTCCGTTGCGCTTCGAGTTGCGTGCAATCGACCGCTTTTGGACGTGGCATCCCGAGTTCTCCGGACCGCCGATGTTCACGAGCGGATGGGAGAGCTGGACGTTCCGCCTGGCCGCGGATTGCTCGCGCCGACCGCGCCTTGCGAATCTGGATGCCGTGCGAGAACACTTCAGCAAGGTCGACGCCGCGTGGCGTAGTGCGCGCGGCGAGACGAAGTAGCGTCGAATCCGCCACTGTGGCGCCGCCGCGGCGAATGGCGCACTAGCAGCCGCTTGTCCCACCACGTACCATCCCGGGCATGATGAACCTCCTCGTTACCCCGATTCCGCAGTCCGTGCAGCTCACGGGAGGCACATACACCATCACGAAGGACCGGACGATCGTGCTGTACGGGGAGGCGGCGCAGCACGGGCGGGTCGCCGCGCGCCGGTTGCAGGCGGCGCTCGCGACCTACGCGGGGGCGGCGTGGGAGGTGCGCGCGGCATCCGGGATGGCGGAGCGCGAGGGGGTGGTGGCGGCGATCGACCACCGCGTGGAGAAGCGCGAGGGGTACCACCTGACGGTCGGCGAGGAGCGCATCGGCCTCGTGGCGCGGGACGGAGCGGGGCTGGCGCACGGGCTGGCAACGCTGACGCAGGTCGTGCGGCAGTACGGACGGCGGCTGCCGCGGCTCCACATCGAGGATCATCCGGAGTTCGCGCACCGGGGCGTGATGCTGGACATCAGCCGCGACAAGGTGCCGACGATGGCGACGCTGTACGGGCTGGTCGACATGCTGGCGGAGTGGAAGGTCAACCAGTTCCAGCTCTACATGGAGCACACGTTCGCGTACGAGCGCCATCGCGCCGTCTGGAAGGACGCGTCGCCGATGACGGGCGAGGAGATGCTGGCGCTGGACGCCTACTGCCGCGAGCGAAACGTGGAGCTGGTGGCGAACCAGAACAGCTTCGGGCACATGGCGCGCTGGCTGACGAAGAAGCCGTACAACGACTTCGCGGAGTGCCCGCGGGGGGCGGCGGTGCCGTGGGGCAAGCTGCCGCCGTTCACGCTGGACCCGTCGGATCCGCGCTCGCTGGCGCTGATCGACGAACTCTACACGGAGCTGCTGCCGCACGTTTCGAGCCGCCAGATCAACGTTGGCTGCGACGAGACGTTCGATCTGGGGCAGGGGAAGAGCAAGGCGGCGTGCGAGAAGCTGGGGACGGGGCGGGTGTACCTCGACTTCCTGCTGAAGATCCACAGGCTGTGCGAGAAGCACGGGCGGCGGATGATGTTCTGGGGCGACATCGTGATGCAGCATCCGGAGCTGATCGGCGAGGTCCCGCGCGACGCGACGGCGCTGGAGTGGGGCTACGAGCACGACCATCCGTACGACGTCGACACGAAGGCGTTCCGGAAGGCGGGGCTGCCGTTCTACGTATGCCCGGGCACGGGGAGCTGGATCTCGCTCATCGGGCGGACGGACAACGCCGTGGCGAACATCACGGGGGCGGCGACGAGCGGGCGGGCGAACGGCGCGGCCGGGCTGCTGAACACGGACTGGGGCGACAACGGCCACATGCAGCCGCTGCCGGTCTCGTACCTGGGGTTCCTGTACGGGGCGGCGATGAGCTGGTCGCCATCGAAGAGCGCGGGGATGGACCTGCCGCGGTCACTGAGCCTGCACGCGTTCGATGACCCTTCGGGGGTGACGGGGCGCGCGGCGTACGACCTGGGGAACGTGTACCAGATCAACGGGGCGCGGTCGCGCAACGGGACGCTGCCGGCACAGCTCTACTTCCTGCCGCTGGCGAGCGACTGGCCGATGCAGCGCGTGCGGGCAGGCGGCTTCGAGGACACGAGCGCGGCACTGGCGGCGACGGCGGCGCGGATCGACGCGGCGCGGATGCGACGGGCGGACGCAGGGCAGATCGTCGAGGAGTATGCTTGCGCGGTGGAGATGGCGGACATCGGCGCGGCGATCGGTGCGGCGAAGTACGCGCGGGTCAACGGCGCGAGCGCGTCGAAGCTGCGGCCGATGTACCGGCGGGCGGCGCGGCGGCTGGAGGCGGTGGTGCCGGAGTACGAGCGGCTGTGGTTGGGGCGGAACCGGGCGGGCGGGATGCGGGACAGCGTGCGGCGGATCACGGGGCTGGCGGGGGCGCTGCGGGCGGCGGCGGATTAGCGGCGGTCTAGCGATGACGAGTCCGACCGTGAACTGGCGATCCGAAATGAGCGCCATCACCGATATGGCGGTCAACGCATGCGCCGGCCATCTAGTCGTCGCTGAAGCTCTCTGGGAAGCAACCGCGACGGCAGCGGTAAAGCAGAAACCCAACGGCGTGCGCGATCAGAAAATTCTCGTCGCGAAGATTTGCGCCGAGGAGATCTCGGCGCTGGAGGACATCGGAGCACTCGCTCACGCCGTGGCCAGTCGACGAGTAGGCGGGCTCTTGCGCCATTACCTTGAGTACAAGCCAAAGGAGGTCGGGCGGCTCTACCGCCGCATTCGCGACGGGGCGCTCATGCGACAACTGCTCGACGTTCCCGATTCGGATCTGCTGTCCGGACGAATTGACGAAGCTGACCTAGCGAGGCTCGACGCATCACTCGCTGGACTGGACCACTTCTTCAGCAAGGCCGCGCAGAATTACCTCGAACTCGACGGGGCGCTCGTGAACACGTACAACAAGCTCAAACATGGCTTCAGCTTCGTCCAGCGCATCGATCTCGTCGTTTCGCCTGCATCACTTGCACGAGGCTGGGAGAGCAGGTGCATGTCCTGACTGGAATCGCGAGGTCGGGCGGCGTCAGGTTCACGAGTATCGAACGCAGCCGAGAGATGATGGAACACCTCCTAGCCGCTATAGAAGCCTGCCGCCTTGCTTGGAAGGAACTCGCGGGCCTCGTGCTGTTCATGTTCGAGCGCGATGTTCTGCTGGTGAGTGCATGACACGCTACATCATCGAATTGCAGGCGGAGGGGGAGACGGCGGGGATCGACGCGCGGGAGCTGGAGCGGGTGGCGGAGCGGACGCTGCAGGCGGAGGAGGTGGCGAAGCCGGCTGAGCTGAGCGTGCTGCTGGCCGACGACGCGACGGTGCGCGAGCTGAACCATCGTTATCGGGGCACGGACGCGGCGACGGACGTGCTGTCGTTCTCGCAGGCGGAGGGCGAGGGGTTCGCGCAGCCGGAGGGGACGGCGCCGCACCTGGGCGACGTGGTGATCAGCGTTGACACGGCGCGGCGGCAGGCGGCGGAGGCGGGTGCGTCGCTGCAGGACGAGGTGGCGCACCTGCTGGTGCACGGGGTGCTGCACCTGCTGGGGTACGACCACGAGGAGGCGGACGAGGCGGCGGCGATGCGGGCGCGGGAGGACGCGGTGCTCGGGCAGGAGCATCGTCACGGGTAGCGAATCAGCGGGGCGCCCGTCTGGCGAGGCCAACGTTAACAGCAAACGGCAGACAACAGACAAGAGACAAGAGACAACAGACGACAGACGACAGTCGACAGTCAACAGACGACGGACGACAGACAACAGACAAAAGGCAACGGACGTCGGACGACGGACACAGACGACGGACGACAGACGACGGACGACGGACGACGGACAACGGCCGCGATCGGGTCGGCGGCGAGACAGCTTTGGGGTCAATTGGCGGCGCCGTCGGGCGGTGGGCGCACGCTTTCGTGCGTTTTTGTGTGCGCCGTTATGTCGTGTGCCGAATCTAAAATGGCGTCTCGTTCGGCAGTTTTGCGTTTTTCCGGCGGCACATCGGGCCGACGGCGGGGTTGGCGCGGGGCCCGTGAAACCACGGTCAGGGTACGCCGGGGTGCGGCGTTGCTCCAAGGGGATGGTGTCACCTGCGGTTCTGCGGCTGTGAGTCGGCGGCGGCCGCGTTACGGCTGACGGCAAGTGGCAGGCAGCTTCGCTCGGGGTTCATGGACGTGGCGCATGTGACGACACATAGCTGGAGCGATGACCGCCATGCTGCGAACGATCCTGTCGATCCCGTCCATCTGCCTGCTGGGGCTCGTCGCCGTGAGCTGCAGCGCCGGCGCAACGAAGGGCGCGGTGACGCACACGGCAGTCCCGGTGCAGACGCGCTCGGCCGACGACGCGGTGAAGGGATCGGGGTGGCTGTTCGGGCAGGCGACGTCGGTGCGGATCACGTTCGTGGTGAGGTCCGCCGGGCTGGACGGGACGGTCGAAGGTGACGCCGAGTACCGGCTGGGGAGGGTCGTCTACGCGCAGACAAACGTATTCAGCGGCCAGCTGAAGAGTAGCGACACGGCGGGGCTGCTGTTCCTGCCGCCTGACCTGTACCTGAAGCGGGGCGACGGAAGCTGGTTCGTGCAATGCCCGTGGAACCAGGGCATACGGCCAGGCCAAGAGCAGGGGCTGGGCATTGGGCTCGACCAGCCGATCATCGACTACACGAGCGTTTCGCAGCACGTGCGCGGGGCGGCGCAGCGTGGGAGCGAGACGCTGAACGGCGTCGCGGCGGCGCGATATCACGGGACGATCGCCGAGAGCGACCTGGCACCGCCTGCGCCCGGACAAGACCCGAATCTCACGGCGGACATCGATCTCTGGCTCCAGGCGGACAGCGGCCTGCCTCTGAAGGTGGTGTTCGGCAGCGGGGGCGTCAACGCGTACAGCGTGACCGTCGAGTTCAGCGACTACGGCAAGGAAGCGGCCGCGCCCAAGCCTCCGAACGGTGCGCGACCGCTGCGCGATGCGACGTTCCCGGACGCGCCGTGCATCGGCAATCAGCTCGCGGGATGCCTGGCGGCGCAGGCCGGAATCCATGGCGCGGACGCCTGCACCGGCAGGACGCGGCGCCTGTGCCTGGCGCCGCTGGGACAGGTGCCGCCCGCGCTGGTCGATTCACTGGTGGCGTACTACAAGCAGGAGTACGGGTTGGACGTCATCGTCCTGAAGCCGGCGGCGATCCCGGCGTCGCTGGAGGACCCGCTGCGGCAGCAGATCGACGCGGACGGGCTGATCACCTACATGGCGGGGTTGTTCCCATCGACGAGCCATGATCCGGAGGCGGTGGTGATTGGGCTCACGGTGGTGGACCTCTACGACGCAACGAGCCACTTTCGCTATGTGTTCGGCCTGAGGCGCGGGATCGCCGACCCGAAGGCCGTGGTCTCCACGTTGCGGATGGACCCGCGGTTCTACAGCGAGCCACCGGACACCGGCCTGGTCACGACGCGCGTGCGCAAGCTCCTGTCGAAGTACGTCGGTCTGCTGATGTGGGGGCTGCCGCCGAGTTCCGAGCCGACGAGCCCGATGTACGACTCCATCCTCGGCACGGACGACGTCGACCGGATGACGGAGCCGCTTCCCGTGCCGTGGGCCCGCTAGGGTGGGCGGGCTCCGTGACCACGGATCGATTGCGCCGCGCTGTCCGAGTCTCAGGAGGACTCTGGACCACGGGTCAGGGCCCGACTGCGATGCCGTCAACCGGGCGATCCCCACACGACGTGCGCTGACGCCTCCAGGCTGAGCACGCCGTGGATTGCGTGCGGTAGAACGATCGTGCGGACTTCTTCGTCGAAGGCGTGGGCGGCGGCCGGACCCATACGCTCGCGGGGAAGACCGGCCGTGGCGTGCAGCGCGTCGACGTACGCCTCGACACTTCGGGTGAACTGCGCGGGGCCGATGGCAGCCTCACCGCTCTTCACGAACAGGTTCCGCGCGGTCAGCTCGTCGATCAAATCGTAGCGCTCGAAGTCCGGCATGACGGAGTACCGCGCGATGGGGTCGAGGAGTTGCGCCGACCACGGAGGCTCGCACTTGGCACCAATGATCGCGAGATGTGCGCGGGGCGCGAGTGCAGCGCGAACCTTCGGAAGGACGACCTCCCAATCCATCCAGTGCAGCGCGTCGCCGGAGATGGCCAGGCCGTAAGGCGGAGCCAGCGGTGCGTGCTCGGCCGGCGCGTGGATCCAGGCGATGGCGGGGTGGTCGCCGCTCGGCATCGAACGAGCGGCTTCGAGCATAGGCGCCGAAATGTCCACGGCGTCGATACGGCCAACATGCGGCGCCAGCATGCGGGCGATCTCGCCTGTGCCGCAGCCGAGTTCGAGCACTGCTGCCGTGCGGGGCGACATGAGTCCGAGCAGGAACGGAGCCAGTTCCGGCGGATAGGGAGTCCGGAGGTGGTAGTTCGAGACGACGCCCGGAATCTGGAAGGTGGCAGCGTTGTGGGGCGTGAGGTGCGCGGGACGCCGGCGGTCATTCATGCGGGTTCCAGGTAGTCTTCGGCGATCTCCGCCGCGACATACGGCCCGTCTCCCTCGGCGTCCATCTGCGGCTCGTCCAATTCGAGCCAGTAACAACGAATCGGCAGCTTGGCCCCGCGGAGGTCCCGAAAGTAGCTCCCAAACGGTGAGCGCGTCGCATTCGCCCCAGGCGTGACCGTCGCGAGCACTCCTCGCGCCCACGTAAAGCGCTCGGAGATGCGCACTCGATCGCCTGGGCTGAATCGCGTCTTTTGACTCGAGCTCACGCCGGTAGTCTAGCAGCGGCTTGGTCAGGCGAAGACGTTGACGGCGCGCTGGGCGGCTTCGATGAGGGGGATGGGGTAGACGCCGAACGTGAGGACGGCGAGGCCGGCGAGGACGAGGATGCCCTCGGTGAGGATGGGGGATTTGATCTCGGGCTCGGCGTCGGCGGTGCCGAGGTACATCTGGCGGGCGACGCCCAGGTAGTAGAAGGCGGAGATGGCGGTGTTGAGGACGGCGATGATGACGAGCCAGACGAGGTGGGCCTGCACGGCGGCGTTGAAGATGTAGATCTTTGCGATGAAGCCGGCGGTGGGCGGCAGGCCGGTGAGCGAGAGCAGGCAGAAGAGCAGGACGGCGGCGGGGATGGGGGCGCGGCGGCCCATGCCGGCGTAATCGGCGATCTCGTCGCTGGCGGTGCGCTGCGAGATGGCGATGACCGCGAAGAAGGCGCCGAGGTTGGTGAAGGCGTAGGTGGCGAGGAAGAAGACGACGCCGCTGGCGCCGAGCGGCGTGCCGCCGTTTGAGGCGGAGGAGATGGCGGCGACGCCGACGAGGAAGTTGCCGGCCTGGGCGATGGAGCTGTAGCCGAGCATGCGGCGGATGTTCGTCTGGCGAAGGGCCATGAGGTTGCCGACGGTCATCGAGACGGCGGCGAGGACGGCGAAGAGAAGCTTCCAGTCGTTGCCGACGAAGGTGTGCGGGCCGAAGCCTTCGAAGAAGATGCGGAGGACGACGGCGAAGGCGGCGGCCTTGCTGCCGACGGAGAGGAAGGCGGCAACGGGGGCGGGCGCGCCCTGGTAGACGTCTGGCGTCCACATCTGGAACGGGACGATCGCCATCTTGAAGCCGAACCCGGCGGCGAGGAAGACCATGCTGAAGATGAGGGCAGCGCGGATGCCGCTATCGCCGGACGCGATGGTGGCGGCGATGCTGGGCGAGCCGTTGGTGCTGATCAGGTGCGTGGTGCCGGAGATGCCGAAGAGGAACGCCATGCCGTAGAGGATGACGGCCGACGAGACGGCGCCGAGGAGCAGGTATTTGAGCGCGGCCTCGCTGCCCCTGTCGTCACGGAGGAGGCCGGCGAGGACGAACTGCGTGATGCTGGTCAGCTCGAGCGAGACGAAGATCGTCACGAGGTCGCGCGCGCCGGAGAGCAGCATCATGCCCGATGTGGCGATGAGGAGCAGGGCGAAGAACTCGCCCTGGCGGGGGCCGAACTTCTCGCTGTAATCGAGCGAGACGAGGATGACGGAGCCGGAGACGCCGATGAAGAGGAAGGTGAAGAAGATGCTGAAGTTATCGAGCGCCATGGTGTCGTCGTAGAAGGATGCCTGGCGGCCGCGCAGGATCAGCACGACGAGCCAGAGGGCGGCGACGCCGAGGCCGGCGACCGCGAGGCCGGCGAGCCACTTCTTGCGGTCGCGCGGCGTCATGAGATCGGCGACGAGGATCAGGCCGGCGGTGACCATGACGGCGACGACGGGGCCGAGGCGGTTGAGGTCTGCCAGCATCAGCCGAGCACCTTCACGATGTTGATGATCCCGGTATCGAGCACATCGACGACGAGCGAGGGGCGGAGGCCGACGCCGACGATGACGATGACGAGCGCGGCCATCGGCACTTTTTCCCACCACATGTTGGCATCGGGGAGCTTCGCCCAGCGCTCATTCTTCGGGCCGAAGAAGACGCGCTGGACCATCCAGGTGATGTAGCCGGCGGAGAGCAGGATGCCGAAGACAGCGACGATGGTCGGCACCGTGTACTTGTCGAAGCTGCCGAGGAAGACGAGGAGCTCGGCGACGAAGCCGGACATGGCGGGCAGGCCGAGGGCGGCGAGGCCGGCGATGATCATCACGGTGGCGGCGAGCGGCATGGTATGGGCGAGGCCGGAGAGCTGGTCGATATCGCGCGTGTGGGCGCGGTCGTAGATGATACCCACCATGACGAAGAGGAGGCCGGTGATGGTGCCGTGGGTGAACATCTGGAGGGCGGCGCCGTTGAGGCTGACGTGTCCGAGGGCGGCGATGCCGAGCAGCACGTAGCCCATGTGGCTGACGCTGGAGTAGGCGACGAGGCGCTTGAGGTCCTTCTGTCTCAGCGTGAGGACGGCGCCGTAGATGACGCTGATCGCGGCGAGGATCGCGAGCCAGACGCCGTAGTCCCTCGCGGTCTTCGGCATGAGGGTGATGAGGATGCGGAGGATGCCGTAGCCACCCATCTTGAGGAGGACGCCGGCGAGAATCACGGAGACGGCCGTGGGGGCGTCGGTGTGGGCGTCGGGCAGCCAGGTGTGCAGCGGGAAGATCGGGAGCTTCACGGCGAAGGCGATGAAGACGAAGCCGAAGATCACCCAGAGCGGCAGCAGGGTGCCGGTGATGGTGCTCTGCTGGAGCGCGACCATGTCGAAGGTATGGACGGGCTCGGCGCTGAAGCCCATGACGAGGAAGCCGACGAGCATGAAGGCGGAGCCGGCGACGGTGTAGATGAGGAACTTCATGGCCGAGTACTCTTTTCGGCCGCTGCCCCAGACGGAGATGAGCATGTACATCGGGAGCAGCTCGACCTCCCAGAAGAGGAAAAAGAGGATGAGGTCGAGCGAGGTGAAGACGCCGAGGACGCCGGTTTCGAGGGCGAGCAGCCAGAGGAAGTACTCCTTCGTGCGGAGCTTGACGCCGAAGGAGATGAGCGTGGCGACGACGAAGAGGAAGGTGGTGAGGAGCACCATGAGGATGCCGAGGCCGTCGACGCCCATGTGGAACTGGACGTCGAAGCCGGCCTTCGCGGAGTCGATCCAGGTGGCCTGGGAGCTGAACTGGAAGGGCGACTGCTGGACGACGCCGGGGCTGCGGTCGAATCGGGCGAGGAGGACGAGCGAGGTGACGAGGGTAGTGAGCGTGGCCATGAGGGCGAGCCACTTCGTCTGGCCGTTGTCCTCGCGCGGGACGGTGAGGAGGATGACGACGGCGGCGACGGCCGGGAAGAAGACGGTGAAGATGAGCAGTCCGTTCACGCGGCTACCTCTCCACCAGGATGAGCATCAGGAACGCCATGAGCATGAGGCCGGCGAAGCCGACGGCGCCGTAGGCCTGCACGGATCCTGACTGCAGCCAGCGGAGCGTGTCGCCGGACTTGCGGGCGGTCCAGCCGGCGCCGTTCACCGCGCGGTCGACGACGTTGGTATCGAACCACTGGCCGGCGAAGGTGACGGTGCCGTAGAGGCCGCGGCGCACGATCACGTCCTCGTACAGCTCGTCGACGTAGTACTTGCGGGCGACAAGCGTGTGGACCGGGCCAAACATCTTCTGCAGCGACGCGGCGCTGATCAGCTCGGCGCGGTACACCGCATAGGCGAGGGCGATGCCGGCGAGGGCGAGCAGCGTCGAGACGGCGGCGAGGCCGAAATTGAAGCCCTGGTGGCGCAGGGACTCGGCGGAGGACGCGGGGAGCGCGCCTTCGAGGAGGTGCGCGAGGCCCTCAGTGGCGTGGTTCGGGAAATTGACGAAGCCGGCGAGGGCGGCGGGAACGGCGAGGAGCAGCAGCGGCAGCGCCATGACGAGGGGCGACTCGTGTGGCGCGCCAGCGTGCGCGTCGTGGGCGGTCGCCTCGGCGACTTCGCCGCCCTTGTAGTCGCCGTGGAAGGTGAGATAGATGACGCGGAACGAGTAGAACGCCGTCATGAAGACGACGGCCATCGCGACGATCAGGAGGAGCTTGTTGTCGGCCCAGGCGGCGCCGAGGATCTCGTCCTTGGACCAGAAGCCGGCGAAGGGCACGACGCCGGAGAGGCTGAGTGCGCCGACGACGAAGGTGGCGTAGGTGATGGGCATGTACTTGCGGAGACCGCCCATCTTCCGCATATCGAAGGTGCCGGTGGCGTGATTGACGGAGCCGGAGCCGAGGAAGAGCAGCGCCTTGAAGAAGGCGTGCGTGAACAGGTGGAAGATGGCGGCGACGTAGCCGCCGGTGCCGAGGGCGAGCATCATGTAGCCGAGCTGGCTGATGGTGGAGTAGGCGAGCACGCGCTTGATATCGGTCGCGACGATGGCGATGGAGGCGGCGAAGATGGCGGTGAAGCCGCCGACGTAGGCGACGGTGTGGAGGGCGGTCTGGGAGACCTGGAAGACGGGGTACATGCGGGCGACGAGGTAGACGCCAGCGGCGACCATGGTAGCGGCGTGGATGAGAGCAGAGACGGGCGTGGGGCCCTCCATGGCATCGGGCAGCCAGGTGTGGAGGGGGAACTGGGCGGACTTGCCAACGGCGCCGGCGAAGACGCCGAGGGCGAAGAGGGTGAGGACGGCGTCGCTGAGCTTGTGGCCCTGGGCGATCTGCTGGATCAGGGGGATGTTGAAGGTGTCGGTCTTTGTCCAGATCAGGAGGATGGCGAGCAGGAAGCCGATATCGCCGAGGCGCGTCGTGAGGAAGGCCTTTTTCGCGGCATCGGCGGCGGACTTCTTGTGGAACCAGAAGCCGATCAGCAGGTAGGAGCCGAGGCCGACGAGCTCCCAGAACACGTACACCAGCAGGATGCTATCGACCATGATGAGGCCGAGCATGGCGGCGGTGAAGAGGGACATCCAGGCGAAGTAGCGGGAGTAGCCGGTATCGCCGTGCATGTAGCCCTGGGAGTAGACCTGCACGAGGAGCGAGACAGAGGTGACGACGACGAGCATGATGGCGCTGAGGCCATCGATGCGGAGGCCGACGGTGACGGCGAGGTCGGGGCCGCCGAACTGGCGGACGATGGGGTTATCGGCGTGGATGGCGAGCCATTCGTAGGTGCCGAAATGGAGCGGGTGGCCATCGGTGCCGATGACGCTATCGAGCGCCCAGAGCGCGAAGAGGAAGGCCGTGCCGATGGCGGCGATGGTGACGTAGGCGGAGAGGCGGGGCGACGGCTTCGTGATGAAGCCGACGATGAGCAGCGAGGCGACCGGCAGGAGCAGGATCGACCAGGCGACGCCTTCGGGGATCGTTGGCAAGAGCACTGTGCCTCTATATCTTCCGCATGATCTCCTGGGCGACGTGCGTCTTGGAATCCGGCACCCAGATTTCGCGTGGCTGCGCCATCGGCGCGTCGCCGGTCAGCGGCGGGACGACGCGGTTCGAGACGCCCTCGGCATCGAAGAGTTCTTTCCAGACCTCGGCGGCGTAGCCGTTCTTGACGTCGATCAGCTTCGACCACATGGGTTGGTCTCCTGCAGGCTGGCGGCGCGGGGGGCGGACGCGAGATCAAACATCAAACATCAGACATCAAACGGTCAGACAACAGACAACCGACGACAGACGGCGACAACAGACATCCACCTCTCACCATCGCAACAGGTCGATCTCGTCGATGTTCACGGTGCGGCGGTGGCGGTAGACGGCGATCGCGAGCGCGAGGGCGACCGAGGCCTCAGCGGCGGCGACGGTGATGACGAAGAGGGCGAAGACCTGGCCATCGAGCGGGCGGGGGGAGACGACGAAGCGCGAGAAGGCGAGGAGGGTAACGTTGACGGCGTTGAGCATGAGCTCGACGCCCATGAGGACGCCGATGGCGTTGCGCTTGGAGAGGGCGAGGAAGAGGCCGATGGCGAAGAGCCAGCCGCCGAGGAGGAGCACATGCTCGAGCCTGACGGAGGCGAGCAGCAGGTCAGGCACTCTCGGGCTCCTCGTCTTCTTTCGTCAGGACGATGGCGCCGATCATGGCGGTCATGAGGAGCACGGAGGCGACCTCGAAGGGGACGACGTAGGGCTTGAGGAAGGCTTCGCCGAGGGAGGCGGCGGTGGCGGGGAAGGCGCCGCGGCCGGCGATGTGCCAGGAGGTGGCGTAGGTGACGTAGGTGATGACGACGAGGACGAGGCCGGCGAGGACGGCGGCGGGGGCCCAGAAGGCGGTCTCGGAGTTCTCGCGGTCGGCGGCGGGGGTGAGCATGACGGCGAAGGTCATGAGGACGGCGATGGCGCCGGCGTAGATGAGGATCTGGGCGACGGCGACGAAATCGGCGGAGAGGACGATGTAGATACCGGCGACGCCAACGAAGCAGAGGGCGAGGAAGAGGACGGCGTGGATCAACTCGCGCACCATGACGACCATCAGCGCGCAGCCGACGGTGGTGGCGGCGAGGACCCAGAAGGCGACGGCGATGCCGGTGTCGTTGATCACGCGGCGCGCTCCCCCGGTGCGGTCATACGGCCTGCACTCCCGTGCGCGCAGTGTCGGCGGCGGTGGCGGCGGGGAGCGACGGGACGTCGATGCCGGCGTAGTAGCGGAGGCGGGTGGGGAAGCGCTCGAACTTCGGCGCGAGGAGGCGCATGAAGGCGAAGATCGTCGCGACGGCGAGGGCGTTGTTGACGGCGATGTAGAGCGGGATCACGAAGCCGGCGCTCCATCCAGACTGTTCCCAGAGCAGCACTTCGGCGGCGACGAGCACGATGTTCAGGATCGCCATGGGGGTCATCCACTTCCAGGCGAAGGCGAGCAGCTGGTCGACGCGGAATCGCGGAAGCGTACCGCGCGTCCAGACGAAGAGGAAATAGACGGTGTAGATCTTGCCGATGTAGATCATCCAGCCGGGGACGAGTTCGTCGAGCTTGTAGGCCCACCAGCCGCCGAGGAAGACGGTGGAGATGATGGCGGAGACGACGACGGCGTTGATGAGCTCGGCGGCGTAGAAGAGGCCGAACTTCATGCCGGAGTACTCGGTGTGGTAGCCGCCGACGATCTCGGACTCGGCCTCGGCGATATCGGCGGGGGTGCGGTTGAGCTCGGCGGAGACGGAGATGAAGTAGATGAAGAAGGGGAGGGGCTGGAGCATGACCATGGGGGCCCAGTACTTCGCCTGGAAGAGGACGATGCCGTTGAGGTCCATGGTGCCGGCGAAGAGGACGATGCCGAGCAGGGCGAGGACGATGGGGATCTCGTAGCTGACGAGCATGGCGATGACGCGCATGGATCCGAAGAGGGAGTATTTGTTGTTGGAGCTGTAGCCGGCCATGAAGACGGCGAGGGCGCCGAGGGAGGAGGCGGCGAGGAGGAAGAGGACGCCGACATCGAGGTGAGCGAGGGTCATGTTGCGGCCCCAGGGCAGGACGGCGAAGAGGAGGATGCCGGGGACGGTGAACATGATGGGAGCGGCGGTGAAGATGAGTCCGTAGGCGGTCCTCGGCTGGAGGACTTCCTTCTGCATGAGCTTGATGGCATCGGCGACGGGCTGGAGGAGGCCGAAGGGGCCGAGGCGGTTGGGGCCGAGGCGGGACTGCATGCGGCCGACGACGCGGCGCTCGACCCAGATGTTGATGATGGCGACACCGCCGATGAAGGAGACGATGCCGCCTGCGCCGAGGATCGCGGAGACGACGTAGATGAGCCAGTGCGGGCCACCGGCATCGGCGATGAGCTGCTCGATCTTGTGACTGAGGTTGGAGAGGTCGCGGATGTCGTACCAGTGCTTCGTGATGAGGGTGAGGAGTGCGGGGGTCATCGGTCGAGCTCTCCGACGTTGATATCGATGCTGCCGAGGGTGACGATGGCGTCGGCGATGGTCTTGCCGACGGTCATCTCCTTGAGGACGCTGAGGTTGATGAGCGATGGGGCGCGGACGTGCCAGCGGTAGGGGGCGGGGCCGCCGTCGCTGACGACGTAGAAGCCAAGCTCGCCCTTCGGGGACTCGACGCGGGAGTAGGCCTCGCCGACGGGGGGGCGGATGGCGAGGGGGACGTCGGTCTTGTGTGGGCCGGCGGGGAGGGCATGGACCGCCTGGCGGATGATGCGGAGGCTCTGCTTCATCTCCTCGATGCGGATGAGCATGCGGTCGTAGGCGTCGCCGTTGTAGCCGACGGGGATATCGAAGGTCATGCGGTCGTAGACGCAGTAGGGGTCGGCTTTGCGGATGTCCCAGGCGATGCCGGCGCTGCGGAGCATGGGGCCGCTGAGGGAGGCGTTGATGGCGAGCTCGGGCGTGACGACGCCGACGTCGCGGGCGCGCATCATGATGATCTCGTTGCCAACGAGGAGCTGGTCGTACTCCTCGAAGCGGTAGGGGAGATCGTCGTTGACCAGCTTATCGAGCGCGGGGAGGAACTCGTCGGGAATGTCGAAGGCAACGCCGCCGATGCGCATGTAGTTGGTGGTGAGGCGTGCGCCGCAGGTCATCTCGAAGAGATCGAGCACCTTTTCGCGGTCGCGGAAGCAGTACATGACGGGGGTCTGCCAGGCGCCGCAGTCATTGATGAAGGCGCCGGTGGCCATGCAGTGGCTGGCGACGCGCTGGAGCTCGGAGAAGATGACGCGCAGGTACTGGGCGCGTTCGGGGACCTCGATGCCGGCGAGCTTTTCGACGGAGAGGCAGTAGCCGAGGTTGCCGGTCATGGCGGCGAGGTAGTCCATGCGGTCGGTGAAGGGGATGTTCTGGGTGTAGGTGCGCTCTTCGGCGAGCTTCTCCATGCTGCGGTGGAGGTAGCCGACGACCATCTTGGCATCGACGATCCGCTCGCCATCGATTTTGGCGACCATGCGGAAGACGCCGTGGGTGCTGGGGTGTTGTGGCCCGATGTTGACTTCGACGGGTTCGGACGTGGTCGGCACGATGATCCTTACTGCGGCCCGGCTACGTCCCGGAGCCGGGGTGTTTGGGGCGGAACTCCTGCCCGGTCTGGCCGGCGACCTGCTTCGGGAACTGGCTGAGGCCTGACTTCTGGCCGCCGGGCATGGACATGAAGTCCTTGCGCAGCGGATGACCGGGAAACTGATCCCAGAGGAAGAGCCGCGTGAGGGACGGGTGGCCGGCGAAGCGCACGCCCATCAGGTCGTACACCTCGCGCTCCTGGAGCCAAGCGCCGATCCAGAGCGGCGAGACGGAGGGCACTTCCGGGTGTTCGTGATCGGCCGGCACCTTGATTTGGAAGATGTGGTTCTGGGCGAGCGAGGCGACGTGATAGACGACATCGATGCTCGTGATCATATCGACGCTGCAGAGCTGGACGAGGAACTTGCCATCGAGCACGGCATCGTCGCGCGCGGCGCGCATGGCGTCGAAGGCAGCGGCTGGTTCGAGCACGACACAGGCGTCGCGCACCTCGCGGACGGCGGCGGGGACGGCGGCGCGGATGCGCTCGGCCACCTGGGCGCCCGGGAGGGTGAGGGTTGCACTGTGCGGCACTAGATCCACTCCATGGCGCGCTTCCGCCAGGCGTAGGCGTAGCCAACGCCGAGAATGGCGATGAAGATCATGGCCTCGACGAAGGCGTAGACACCGAGATGGCGGTAGGCGACGGCCCAGGGGTAGAGGAAGACGGCCTCGACATCGAACACGACGAAGAGCAGAGCGAAGAGGTAGTAGCGGACGTTGTAGCGGACGTGGGCATCGCCGATGGGGACCATGCCGCACTCGTAGACGGACTCCTTCACGGGGTCCGGCTTGCGCGGGCGGATGCCGAAGACGCCGAGGGCAACCGAGGCGACGATGGGGATGAGGGGGAAGGCGACCGCGAAGATCAGCAGGAATCCGGCGCGGCCAAACTGCTCGATCACGGGTTTGATCCCCCCGTTGCCGACACTTTGTGAATTTCTACGCGATCCGAAGCGGCATCGTAACACAGCCTCAAATACCGAACAATACGCCGCGTCTTGAAGCTACCGGGGTGCGAGGAGGGAAGGCTCGCCCGAGGCGAATGCTTCGGGCACGGGGCGAAAGATCCCGTAGGTGGGTCAGCAGCCTCAAGTGAGGGATTTCCCTGCCGATAGCTGATGTAGCTAGCAGAGGGAATCACAGGAGGACCGACATGACCCGCTTCATCCCAACGGCGCTCGTTGCACTGACAGTCCTGGCCGCGACCGCCGCCATGGTCGCGCCGTGGATGTGGGGCTGATCCCGCCATCGCCCCGCCAAGGCACAGAGATGCCCCCGGCAT
>DASQHL010000063.1:0-19195 GCA_035632115.1 Dehalococcoidia bacterium
GGGAGCGCGATGACGTCGCCGGGTTGCGTCCGCGGCAGCCGCGCGTCTTTCACCAGGATGTCACCTGACTCGCAGTACTTGCCGGCGATCGTCACCGTCTCGTCCGGGCCGTCGTCGGCGCGATTCACGACGACGGCCTCATACGCGGCGTCGTAGATCGCTGGCCGGATGTTGTCCGCCATTCCGCCGTCCACCGATACCCACGTCCGCAGCCCCTCGATCTCCTTGCGCGCGCCAACCGTGTACAAGGCCACCCCGGCCCGCGCGACGAGCGAGCGCCCCGGCTCGACGAACAAGTGCGGCGGTGTCAGCCGGTGCTGACTGCAGCGCTTCTTGAAGGATGAGACGATCGCCTCGGCATAGGCATCTACCGGCGGCGCTGGACGCGTGCGCACGTATTGGGCCGCGAAGCCGCCGCCCGGGCTGTACTCGCGAAGGACAAGCCCGTGCTTGCGCCCCATCTCCGCCGCGAACGCCAGCATCACGTCGTTCGCTTCGTCGTATGGCGCCAGGTCGAACAGTGGCGAGCCAAGGTGGCAGTGCAGACCCACGAGGTCGAGGTGGCGCGCCCGCTGCGCGTCGGCGACCGCCTGCTCGGCCGCACCCGTCGCGATCGGGAAGCCGAACTTCGTGTCGAGCGTGCCGGTCGTCGTCTTGGCGTGAGTGTGCGCATCCACGCCGGGCGAAAGGCGCAGGATCACCGCCTGGGTCACGCCCGCCGCCGCGGCGAGCCGGTCGACGAGCGCGATCTCATGGAAGTTGTCTACGATGATCCGGCCAATACCTGCCTGCAGCGCCTCTCGCAGCTCGTCCTCGCCCTTGTTATTGCCGTGGAAGTGGCAGCGCGCCGCCGGATAGCCTGCGGCCATCGCTACGGCCAGCTCGCCGCCGGAAACGATATCCAGGCCGATGCCCTCCTCGCGCGCGACGCTGGCCATGAAGCGGCTGAGGTACGCCTTCGAGGCGTACGTCACTTCCGCGTCGGCGTAGCGGGAGGTGAAGGCGCGGACGTACGCGCGGCACGTGTCTCGCAGCTCCTCCTCGTCGAACACGTATAAGGGAGAGCCGAACGTCCGCGTCAGCTCCTGCGCGTCCAGTCCGCCGATGCTTAGGCGGCCGTCGCGCACGGTTGTGGTCCGCGGGAAGATGCTTGCATACGCCGCGTCGAAGGGCATGGTGAATCGAGTATACGGTCGGCCGCGCTACCGCGACAGGTGGGCGACTGCGGCGTCCAACTGAGGGTCGCGCGCGTTGGCGATGTCGGTCTGCGTCCGTCCCACGATCTCATTGGGGACGACGCCCACGCCGTGGAGGGGCTTGCCGCTCAGCGGCATCACGTTCTCGTTCGTAGTGACCGCGAGCGACGAGCCGTCGCCAAGCGGCTGGATGTCCGTGAACCCCGCGCACCCGTTCGTCGTAATGCCGATGACGTACGCCACGCCGTATTCCTGCAGCGCCGCTGCGAACATCTCCGCCACCGATCCGGTGCCGTTATCGGTCAGCAGCACGGTCGGGCGCACCACCGGCAGCACATCGCCGGACGCTACGTCCTCGTGCATCGCCCCGCCGCGCCCGCGGTCGCGGACGATCACGCCGCTCTTCACGAACAGGCTGGTCGCCGCGTCGTCCAGGAACCCGCCCGGATTGCCGCGGATGTCGATGATCCACTTCGTCACCCCTTGCTGCTCGAACCCTGTCAGGGCAGCCCGAAGGCCCGCCGCCACGCCGCCCTGGATGAACTCCCGCAACCGCACATAGCCGATCCCGCCACCGGCTGCTCCCGCGTTGATCACACGCGTCTCAATGTTCCGCGGGATCACCCGCGCGCGGAGCATGTTCAACGTGAGCGGCGCCGCCGCACCGGGCCGTCGGACCACCAGCCGCACGCTCGTGCCCTCCGCGCCGTTGATCAGCTCCAGTGCGCCCGCCGGAGCCGTGTTCGATGTGTCCGTCCCGTTCACGGACAGGATGCGGTCGCCCACGTGCACGCCTGCCCCGTCCGCCGGTCCGCCCGCAATCACCTCGGTCACCAGCGGCGGCGCGCCGATCAGGTTGACGCCGATGCCAACGGCACCGTTGCCTTCGCGCGTCTGGAGCAGCGTGTCGCTGGCGACCGGGGACAGGAAGAACGTGTGGCAGTCGTTGAGGCTGGAGGCCATCGCGCGGATCGCGGCCGAACGCAACTGCTTCGCGTCTGGCACGGAGTTCGCTAGCGGCACGTAGGCCGCGCGGAACGCCGCGAAGTCGGCATTGCGCTCGCCGCTGTAGACCGGCGCGGCCGGCGTCGCCAGGCCCTCCGCACGCGCCTCCTGCGAAGCGCCGGACCACGCTTGCCGCAGCAGCGCCTGCGGCTGCAGCGGCTCGATGTACTGGTCGAGCAACCGGTTGTACGCCGTCTCGATGATCGAGATGCCACCGTCGCGGAGCAGCACCGCCAGGTCCGGCGTGGGCGTCGCCGTCGGTCCGGCGGGCGTAGCCGTGGCGGGGATCGCGGTCGGCGTGGACGTCAGCGCGGGTGCCGCCGCCGGACTCGCGCAGCCGGCGATCAGCCCGCCGAGCGCCAGCAACAGCGCAACGAGCGGCGCGGGCCATCGTCGCATAGGCTGGGGGGACACCGGTGCGGATGCGCCTGACACCGGCTCAGTGTAACAGCTGCCCAGCGCCATACTCGTGGCGGCTACCTGTGCTGAGAAGCTCCCCGTGCAGCGGCCATGCCGCGGTGGATCCACGCTTCGCGGTCCGCGATGTCGCGGTCGTGCAACAGCCGCGTGAACCAGACGGCGGGCCGCGCCAGCTCCGTCGCTGGACGCCCGTTCGCCAGCACCCGCTTCACCAATGCCACGCCCGTAACCATCACGCAGCCCGTCACAATCGCCGCGTGCTCGCCGCCCGCCGCCGCCGCGATCGGCGCGATAACAAGCGCCAGCGCCACGCTCAGTGGTGACTGGTTGAAGGGCATGCCGGCCACGGCGATGACGATGAACGCCGGCAGTGCCGTCCACGGCGCCAGCGCCAGCAGGAACCCTATCGAGGGCCCAATGCCGCGCCCGCCCCGAAGCTGGAGCCACGGGTTCCAGTCGTACGCCACGATCGCCGCCAGCCCCGCCGCGACGCGCACGCCGTCGCCGCCCCCCAGCGCCCGCGCGATGTACACGCCGGCCAGCCCCTGCCCCACCTGCGCCAGCCCCACCGGCACAACGAGGGCGTGGGAAACGCTTTGCCACACGTTCGACGCACCGGGGTTGCCGCTCCCGTACGCGCGCAGGTCGATTCCCCGCAGGCGCCCGGCCAGCAACGCCAGCGGCAGCGAGCCGATGAGGTACGAGATCCCGATCGCGACTGACGCCGCCAGCACGCTCAGCCTGGTACCTTCTTCACGGAAGGCAGCCGCGCCATCCAGAGGTCGCGCGCGTGCTCTAGCCCGTGCACCACCATATGCTCGATGCCGCGCCGCGTCGCTTCCTCCATCTTGCGGTCGTGCTCGGCGATGTGCACCAACACCTCCGCCGGTGATCGACCGCCCGCGATCGGCGCCACGAGATGTGCCGCATCCATCTCACCGAGTGCCGACTCCAGCGCCTCGTACACGGCGCGGAACGCGCGGCGGTGCGCCTCGTCGGCGTGGTAGTACTCAATGAGTTGCTCATGCGCTCGGCGCACGTCGTCCAGCAGCCGCTGCGCCTCCGGGTTCAGGTACATCTCAGCCCTCCGATGTCATCCCGGCCGCGGCGCTCGCACCTGCACTGCGGTGAGTACCAATCGGACCATCATCTGCTCGGAGAGGCGGCCCGCGTGCAGCATCAGGTCATACAGAAGTGGGTTCTCTGCGCCGACCTTGAAATAGCGCCGGTGGAATGCCTCGCGGTTCTGATCACTGCGCCGGATGCGCTTCTCGGCATCCTCGGCGGAGATGCCATCACGCTTGCCAAGCGACGCGATGCGCTGCTCCCTGGGCGCCGTCACGTAGACGTGCAGCGTCTCCGGCTGATGCTGGAGGATCGCCTGGCTGCCGCGCCCCAGGATGACCACATTGCCGCGCGCTGCCACCGCCGTGATCACCGAAGTGAGTGTCCGCAGATAGCTCGCGTCGTCGAGCTGCCCGCTCGGCGCTTCGGCAGGCAGCTCCGCCGCCTCGCCGTACGTGCGCGCGAGCAGCACCTGCAACCCGCCTCCGCCCACCGGGTCCGTTGCGCCCGCGCTGGCCGAGCGTTCCATCAAAGTGCGCATCGCCCCCGCGAGCCGTTCGCCGAGCGTGGACGGGCGCTCGTCGTGCCGTTCCACGGCCTCAACGCTCACGCCCATCTCGCGCGCCGCCTCGACCAGGATCTCCTGGTCGACGTAGTCCAGCCGCAGCTCGCTCGCGACCGCTTGCGCCAGTTCGCGAGCGCCGCTCGCGAGGCTCCCCGACACCGTGACGACGGGCATGCTGCACCCTCCGACGCTGCTCCCGTTATTGTAACGGCACGGCGAAGCCGCAAGGAGCCCGCCCGCCGGAAACGGATCGGGCGCCCCGCGGGCGCCCGTGCTTGCAGCAGCTCCTGCCTGGGAGTCAGACCGGCGTAACTTCGCGTCGTTCGCTGCGGTTCAGCGGCACGCTCGCCGCCACGTTGTGCGGATACTCCAGCCCGCGCTCCAGCTTGTGGACGCGCGTATCGCGCAGCGTGAACGTCTCCACGATGCGGTCGATCGCCGGGATCTCGTCAAATCCCTTGCAACTGAAGATGTCCACCCATACCTGTTCGTGCTCGGGAAAGGTGTGGATCGCGATGTGGCTCTCTGCGATCAGGACGAACCCCGAGACGCCCCAGTCGTCAGCCTTCTCGCCATGGTACTCGAAGACGTGCGGTTCCGAGATCTTCGTCATTCCGATTTCGTCCGGATAGCGGTCGAGGAGGTTGCGGACCAGCTCAACGTTGGAGAGCTGCGCGGGGTTTCCGCCGAACCCGTCGATCGTTACGTGCATTCTCGTGTCCTTTCTCCCCCGCCGCGGCGGAGTGGAATGCCCGGGACGAATTCCCGGTCGCTAGGTGAAGCCTGTCTCTGTGCCGCCGCCCATGCCTTTGCCGCCTGACAATGCAAAAGGCCCCCGGCAGAACCGCGCCCGTCGCGGATGCTGCCAGCCAGGCCCCGGGTCAACTCGCCCACACGCGGGCTTTGTCGCCGATCAATTCGTCGCGGTCCTGCGGACACGCAGGCAGCATGGTAACAGCGTCTTGCGCCGTTCGCAATGCACCCCTCGCGAGACATCCCGCAGCTTCGTCGCGCTCCGGATCGCGCCCGTTAACAGGATGTTCATCCGGCCCGCGCTGGATCGCGGCAAACCTGTGCTAGCATAAACAGAACCTATGGCACCGATTCGCCATCTGAATACTCCAATCGTCGCTCCGGCGCCGCGACACACCGCCGGACCAGCCTGAAGGAGCCCACCCCGATGAGCAGCACCGGCACCGGACTGAAGGGCGTCGTCCTGGACGAAACGCGCATCGCGCTGGTCGATGGCGAGGCGGGCAAGCTCGTCTACCGCGGCTACAACATCCACGACCTCGCTCAGCACGCTCGCTTCGAGGAGGTGTGCTACCTGCTGCTCTACGGCGCGCTCCCGGACCGCGCGCAGCTCGCCGCCTTCGACCGCCAGCTGAAGTCCACCCGCGCGATCTCGGAGCCCGTCCTGCACGTCATCGAGCAGGTGAAGGCGGCGCATCCGATGGATGTGCTCCGCACCGCCGTCTCCGCCGCCGTGGCGCTGGATGAGCATAGCCACGAGGCCACGGTGGAGGTCGGCCTGCCCACCGGCGTCAAGCTGATCTCGCAGGTCGCGACGATCGTCGCCGCCATGCACCGCATCCGCAACGGGCTGGAGCCCGTTGCGCCGCGCGAGGACTTGACGCACGCCGCCAACTTCCTGTACATGATGTTCGGCCGCGAGCCGGAGCCCGAGCACGCGAAGATCATCGATCTCGACTTCGTCCTGCACGCGGAGCACAGCTCCAACGCCTCGACGTTCGCCGCCCGCGTCGCCGCCGGCACCGCCGCCGATCTTGGCTCCGCGATCGTCGCAGCGATCGCCACGCTGAAGGGGCCCCTGCACGGTGGCGCCGCCGAGGCGGTGCAAAAGACCGTCGAAGAGATCGGCGACCCGCAGCGCGCCATCGATTACATCAAGGAGAAGATCGAAGCCGGCGACAAGGTGATGGGCTTCGGGCACCGCGTGTACAAGGCGGAGGACCCCCGCGGCCACGAGCTGCGCGACGTCGCCCGCGAGCTGGGCCACCGCATGGGTAACGACCGTTGGTTCCAGATCCTGCAGGAGATCGAGAAGGCGATGGAGCCGTATCGGGCGAAGGGCATCTACCCCAACGTCGATTTCTACGCCGGCGCCGTCTACTCCCTGCTGGGCATCCCGGACGAGCAGTTCATTCCCATGTTCGCCGTCGGCCGCATGCCCGGCTGGGTCGCCCACGTCCTAGAGCAGTTCCAGGACAACGTGCTGATCCGCCCCCTGCTGGAGTACACCGGCCCCCGCCACCTGCGCTACGTCCCTATCGACCAGCGGTAGGCGGCATGACAGGCGAGTCGGGTGCCGATCTCGACAAGCGCGGGGACGAACCGACCTTCGTGATTGGTCAGGAGCTCGCAGACGCCGCAGCCGTAGAGGCTCGCCATCGGCTTCGAGACCGAACCCCTTCTCTCCTGGCGGGGGTCGCCTATGACGCCTCTCGCGGCGAGGCCGACCTCTTTCGGTTCATTGCCAGCCCTGTCGATGACGTCATTGAGCGGTTCGTCGTGCGATGTGCGGCGATCGACGCGCCTGAACGCGCGCGGGTGCGATCCGCTCTGACCCAGGACGACTTCTATACCCTATTACTGTTCGCCCAGCGCGGGGCGCTTCGCACTCTTCGGACCAAGAGTCCGGCCAGCGCTCAGGCGGCGATCGATGCTCTCTCGCTAGTCGAACTGAAGCGCATGGATCCGCGCGATGCGACGGCGGGCGTAGCCCTGGCTAGCTACGCGGTCAGCCGCATGGGAGGGGACGCGTCAGCCACCCTCGAACGCGGAGCGTCGATGTCCGAGCTGGGGCTGGCCGGCGTCTTTGTTCGATTCATTCGGCAGCCGGTCGTGAGCCTCTCGGAATGGGGTTTCCGTGAGGTCGAAACCCATGCGGGCGTGACACTGGTCTGGGACCACGGCGCGCCGTTCGCTCCCGCGTATGATCTAGTGTCCATTGCGCGAGCGATCGGCGACCTGATTGAAGCCGACGTCTGGACGGTCAGCCACCTCAGTGTTGGAGCGGATCTCCCGAAGGTATGGCTTGGCGGCCGTGACCGGCGAATAGCAGAATTCGCGCTCGCCTCCTTGCGCGGCTGTGCCACGATTGGTGCCAAGCTCTCGCCTATGGCGTCTCCAGACGCGCACGCGCAGCAATTCACTGCTTTTGTCGTTGAAACGGCCGCCCCGAAGGACGCCGCCGTCCTGTCAGAGGCAGCTTTGGCGGCATCTGGAGGCGGTCACGTCGCGCTCGCCATGGCGCGTGGTCCAGTTTGCGTGATCATCGTCTCTCGTTCGTTCTACGCAGGCGTCGAATCGTTCGAGCGTGGAGCGTCGCTCGATCGATTCAGGTCTGGCGTCCAGGCTATTCTAGCCGACCACGTCACGTAAGGCCGGCCGGCAACCACGCCCCCGCCGCGCGCAGCACACGCTGCAGCGCCCCCACATCGATCGCCGCCACCACCGACGACGCGCGCAGCGCCTGCACCGCGGCGATTCCGGCGGCCTCGCCGGTGGCGAACGCCGGCGGGATCTCCTTCGTCGCGTGGTGCGTGCGGTGGTCGACGCTGATGCAGCGGCCGGCCACCAGCAGGTTGCTGGTGTGCCGCGGCAACAGGCTCCGATACGGGATGTGGTACAGCGCGCCGTACTTGGTCCAGTGGCCGGTGGTGGCGATCGTGTCGCCGAAGACGGTGCCCATTTCGTCGCGGGTCAGCGTGTAGGCGCCGTTCAGGCGGCGTGACTCCGTGATGCCGAGCGTGAGCGCGACATCCGTGAGGTACGCCTCCTCGAAGCCGGGCACCTGCGCGCGGAGCCGCTCGACCTCCTCCATCACCATGCGGCGGCACTCGACCTCCGCAAACGTCAGGTCGTCCGGGTCGGTGGCGTCGATGCGCCGGCCGATGCGCTCGGCCGCGCCCCACGGCATCAGCACCTGCCCCGGCTGCACCGTGCGGAAGAAGAAGCCGCCGCGGGCTGACTGCGCGGCGTTGATATCGCGCACGCCGGACATGCGGAACCACAGCCACGGGTGGACGTGCTCCCTCTCCGACGCCTCTCCCGCCATGGTGAACAAGTCGCCGTCGCCCGTGGCATCGATGACGTATGCCGTCCGGATGGCTTGACGGCCCGCCTTGGAGATGAACACGACATGGCTGATCCCGTCGCCATCGCGCAGCACGTCGGTCGCCCAGCGGTGGTACATCAGCCGCACCTTCGCCTCCGCCACCCAGCTGTTCGCGACGAACTTGAACTCCTCCGGGTCGTACGCCACCGAGTAGCGGACACGATGCGGCCCGCTGCCCCACACGAGCCCCCACCGCCGGTACTTCTCGACGAGCCCGTCGTCGTAGCGGCCCCACTCGTTCTTCGACGGGTAGAAGCAGGCGCCGCGCGCCTCCAGCCGCTCGACCAGCTCCTGGCATTGGCCCGCGATCACCTGGTGCCCATCGCCGTCGTCTAGCGTGAGCAGCAGCACGATGAGTCCGCCCGACGCCAGCCCGCCGAGGTAGCCGTAGCGCTCCACCAGCACGACGTCCGCCCCCTGCCGCGCCGCAGCGATCGCGGCCGACATGCCCGCAGCGCCGCCCCCCACGACCAGGACGTCGCACATGGCGACGACCGGCACCTGCTGCTCCGGGAGGCGGACGTGATCGATGGCCATGCGGCGATGGTACTACGCCTGGTCGCTGGTCGCTGGATTCTGGGTTCTGTCGTCTGTTTTCTGGTGCTTGCTGTTTGCCGTTTGCTGTTTGATGTCTCGACGCTTGCGGTTCGCCGTCCCGGGGAGTCAGGAGGTTGGCCACCGCGTTTCAGGGTTTCGCCCGTAGGCGACCGTGGCCGCGGTCCCCTACGCTGACGCCGCGCCTGAGGAAGATCCGCGCCCGAGGAGGGACCTCATGAAGAAGAAGATCGTGCTTCTGGTCGGCATCGCCGCCGCGGCGTGGGGCGTCAAGAAGCTCGTGAGCAGCGACAGGGAGAGCTCGAACGAATTCGAGCAGCCCCAGCAGCCCGAAGAGCGCCTCGCCGCCTGACGTTAAATCGCCGCCGCGCCCGACGGCACGCCACCCAGCAGCGGCGATGTGAACCCCGCCGGGACGATCACCGTGAGCGCGCGCGGCACCACCTCGAAGCGCATCGGTGTCCGGCCCGCCAGCTCGCCATCGATCTGCACGGGCAGCCCCGGCGTCTCGACCTCCACCGTGCGCGCCTTGACGAACTCGACGTTCGGTGACCGGTCGTGGCGGTGCACGATCAGTCGCGCGCCGTCGGCCACCAGGTGGAGCGGCCCGCCCCGGTGCATCAGTCCCACGTCCAGCAGGCCGTCGTCCGCCCGCGCGCGATACATGATGTCCGTCAGCCCGCCGTACGAACGCGTGTTGCTCGCCAGCATCCAGTACAGCCAGCACTCGCGCGGTTCGCCGTCGATGCGCATGGCGACCCGCCACGGCTTCGTGCGCAGTGCCGTGAGCACGCCCGCGATGATGTACGCCGTCACGCCCAGCCGGCGCTTCATCCGCGACGAAACGCGCGGCACGATCGCCGCGTCCAGCCCCACGCCCGCCATCAACAGGAAGTAGCGCTCGCCCGCCCGCCCCAGGTCGATCCGGCGCCGCTCTCCCCGTACGATGCAGTCCATCGCCTCGACGGGATCGCGCGGCATGTGTGTCTCCTTCGCCCAGACGTTCGCGGTCCCGGCGGAGATCACAGCGAGCGCCGCGTTGGATCCTGCGATGCCGTTGATCGTCTCGTTCAGCGTCCCATCGCCGCCGTGTACGACGATCACGTCCGCCCCCTGTGCCGCGGCGTCGCGTGCGATCTCGGTGGCGTGGCCGTGGCGGTCGGTCGATACGTGGCCGGTCTCCCAGCCGGCAGCGCGAGCGTGCGCCAGCACGGCCTCCAGCCGGCTCGTGGGGATGCTCAGCCGCGATGCCGGGTTCCGGATGATCAGGCAGGTCGTCATGTGACCGCGCTATCGTACGGTGCCGCCCCCCGGGGGGCGGGCAATCGCGGCCACCCGGCCGTCAGGGGACCTCTGTCATGCCCTCGCGCGGCGCGCCCACGAGGATCGCCATGTTGCCGTCGGGGTTCTTGCCTTCGTGCATCAACTGGTGGCAGTCGCCCACGCCCTCGAACGGGAAGACGCGGGACAGGCACGGGTCAATCTTGCCTTCGATGACGAGCTGGTTGAACGCGTACGCCTGCTCGTCGTTCGCGAAGTGCGAGCCCTGCAGGCGCTTCTGTCGCATCCATAGATAGCGCAGGTCGACGTCCGCGTTGTACCCGCTGGTCCCCGCGCACACCACCACCATGCCGCCGTTATCCACCAGCAGCACCGATGTGGGGATCGTGTCCTGCCCCGGATGCTCGAAGACGATCCGCGGGCTGCGCCGCTCGCCCAGCGCGTCCCAGACAGCCTTGCCGAATGCGCGCGCGCCGCGGACCCACTCGCCGTACTTCTCGTCGTCCGTCCAATCCGGCATGCGGCCCCAGTGGTCGAACTGCTTGCGGTTCACGTAGCCCTGCGCGCCCAGCTTCTTGCAGTACTCGCCCTTCGCGTCGCTGGAGACGACAGCGATCGGGATGCCGCCGAACGCGCGCACCAGCTGGATCGCCATCGTGCCCAGCCCGCCCGCGCCGCCCCACACCAGGACGACGTCACCGGCGCGGACGTTGTGCGGCGTCCAGTTCGTCAACATCCGGTACGCCGTCGATCCGACGAGCGTCGGTGCCGCCGCCGCCTCCCACGAGAGCTGCGGCGCCTTCGGCATGCACTGGTGCGCCCACACCTTCGTGAACTGCGCGAAGCTGCCCCAGTTCGTCTCGTAGCCCCAGATCTGGAACGACGGCGCGAACATCGGGTCGTCGGCAGCCAGCACGTCCGGCGCCTCCGGGTCCCAGGCGCCGCAGTGGATCACCACCTGGTCGCCCACACGCACGTTCGTCACCTCGTCGCCGATCGCGTACACGATGCCGGAGCCGTCGCTGCCGCCGATGTGGAAACCCGAGTCGTCGCCCTGCTGCGCGTGGACCTTGATCACATCGATGGGGATGCCCAGCGCCGCCCACACGTTGTTGTAGTTGATCCCCGCCGCCATCACGTACACCAGCACCTCGCGCGGACCGATCGCCGGCGTCGGCACGACCTCCTTCGTGAAGGCGTGGCGCGGCTCGCCGAAATGCTCCCGGCGGATGGTCATCGCGTACATCCTGGCCGGCACATGCCCCAGCGGGGGTGTGTCGCCAATCTCGTAAAGGTCGCGCGTCATAGTGCTCATGATCACCTCCGGGCTCGCCTGGGCGTCCTGGGCGGCCAGCGAGCGCGGCCGAGGGGTAGCATAGCGGGCGGCGCGTTCAGGTGCATTTCCGGTGCGTATTTGGCGGCCAGGCCGCCTTGCCAGATACGAAGGCGGCGGTCAGAGACTCCTTCTGACCCGCGAAGTTCCCGTGAAATTGCGCTCCTGGCCCCCCTGCGGAGGGCTGCGCCACGGCTCGATGATGACAGGGCAGACGCCCGGCCGAATTGCCGGATATTGACAACGCTGATACGATCGCTGGTGGATCGAATCGCTTCCTGTCGATGGGCAGCAAGGAGGTACCGAGAGACCCAACCCGCCTGGGGACCACCCCGCAGTCGCGAACGTTGGAGTAAGGAGCGGAGGGATCTCCGCGTACGAGGAGGGACGAATGAGCAAAGGTAACCGCTGGTTCCTGCTGTTCAGCGCGCTGGCTTCCGTGACACTCGTCGCGGCCGTAGCGTGCGGCGGCGGCACCAGTAGCACAGACAAGACATCGACGGCGGCCGCCGGCGGCGGCGGAACAACGCCCGCGGCGACCACGGCCGCGGGCGGCCTGCCCTCCGACGCGGCACCGGACGCGCAGCAAGTGCTGACGGTCAACGATGGCACGACCGGCGGCGCGGAGCCGAACACCATCGACCCGCAGGGCGTCGCGTATACCTACGAAGTGTCGATCGTACAGAACCTGTTCGACACGCTGTTCACCCAGGATCCGAAGACCAGCGCGCTCGTTCCGATGGGTGCCGCCGAGGTGCCCACAACCGCGAACGGCGGGATCAGCGCGGATGGCCTCACGTACACCATCAAGCTGAACCCGGGGCTCAAGTGGTCCGACGGCACCCCGATCACGGCCTCTGACTGGGTCTACGGCATTGTCCGTGGCTTCGACCTCACCGTGAGTGGCGCCGGTTACGGCGGGTTCATCACGTCGATCAAGGGAGCCGCAGCGGCGGCGAAGCTCGACACGAAGTCGCCGACCTACAAGGCCGACGTAGCGGCGCTGTTCAAGGACACCGTTGTTGCCGTCGACCCCTCGACGCTGAAGATCGTGATCGCCGCGCCTTCCGCATCGTTCCTGTACAACCTGACCCTGCCGATCACGTCGGCGGTCAAACAATCGAACGTGGAAGCGCTGAAGACCAACTTCGGTCTCGCCGCCGGCGCCGCGCAGATGGTGACCAGCGGCCCCTTCACCGTGAAGGAATGGGTCGCCAAGGATCACATCACCCTTCAGCGGAGCGACACCTTTGCGCGCGCGCACAAGGCGTACCTCAAGGAAGTCACCTTCAAGTTCATCGAGGATCAGAACCAGGCTTACAATGCCTATCAGGCGGGACAGCTCGATGAGGCCGCCGTTCCTGCCGCGCTGTTCCCGCAGGTTTCCTCTGACGCGAGCTTGAAGTCGCAGATCCACCAGGAAGAGGTCTTCGGTGTCGACTGGATCTCCGTGGACCGCACCATCGAGCCATGGAAGAACAAGGACTTCGTGCTCGCCGTTAGCCAGGCCACGGACCGCGACACCATCGCCAAGGACGTGTACTTCAACACACGCAAGGCGTGGAACTCGCCCTGTGCTGCGGCTGTCGTCGCGTGCGACCCCACCATCTTCAAGACCTACGCGTTCGACCTGACGGCCGCGCAGGCGTCGATCAAGAAGGCATATCCCAACGGCAACATCCCGACGGTGACGCTCGAAGTTCCCAATGACCCGACGACGAAGGCGCTCGCCACCACGCTCCAGTCGCAGTGGTCCAAGATTGGCGTAAAGACCAATATCGTCACCACCGACCAGAAGACCCTGCGGGCCGACATGAAGAGCCACAAGTCCGGCACGCAGCTCACTGGCTGGACGATGGACTTCGCCGACCCGACCGACCTGTGGTCGATCTTTACGACGGCGCAGATCGGCGGCAACAACCTGGGGTTCTACTCCAACCCGGCCTACGACAAGCTGAGCGACCAGCAGGACGCTACGCTGGATCTCACGCAGCGCAAGACGCTGCTGGCTCAGCTGCAGACCGTGCTGGCGAACGACCCGGCGAACATTCCGTACGCCGTTCGGCTGAGGATTCAGGTTTTCAAGCCGTACGTGAAGGGGCTGACGAGCAGTCCGTTCAACTGGGCGGTGTTCAGCGACCAGACGCTGAGCGACGTCTACATCGCGAAGCACTGATCGAGCGAACCCACGAGGGGAGGCCGCCCGCCGCTGGGCGGCCTCCCCCGTACTGACGAAGGTCCATCGATGACCGGCTACCTCATCCGCCGCCTCCTCTGGATCATCCCCGTCCTCTGGTCGATCACGCTCATCACGTTCCTGCTCATGCACGCGGTGAAGGGCGGCCCATTCGAGTCGGGCGAGACGAAGGCGTCCACGGCGGCGCGCGATGCACTCAAGGCGAAGTACCACCTCGACCAGCCGATCTGGGTGCAGTATCGCTACTACATGGAGGGCCTGGTTCAGGGCGACTTCGGCCCGGATCTGGCGACCCAGGGCCTGTCCGTGAACGAGCTCCTGTCCAGGAGCTGGAAGCCAACCGTCGTCCTGGGCGTGCTCACGACCATCTACGCGACGGCGCTGGGCATAAGCCTGGGCATCCTGGCCGCCACCAGGCGTAACTCCGTGATCGACTATCTCTCCGTTGGCTTCGCTACCATCGGCGCATCCACGCCGAATTTCGTGCTTGGCATCATGCTGGTCTTGGTGTTCGCCGTGAAGTACAAACTCCTCCCGGCGATCTACCCTTCAGATGGCCTCACGGACTGGCACGCGTGGGTGCTCCCCGTAATCGCCCTCGGCTCGCTGCCCGCGGCGTATATCGCGCGCCTGACACGCGCCAGCATGCTTGAGGTGATGACGCAAGACTACATCCGCACGGCCCGCGCCAAGGGCCTGCGCGAAGGTGCCATCGTCCTGCGGCACATCGTCCGCAACGCCCTCATCCCGGTGATCACGGCCATCGGCCCCATCGCTGCCACCCTCGTCACCGGTTCGTTCATCATCGAGTACTTCTTCTCGATCCCCGGGATCGGCCGCGCATACGTGCAGGCTATCCTGGCGCGCGATTACCCCTTGATCATGGCTACCACGCTGCTGTACGCCCTTGTGGTCGCCGTGGCCAACCTCACCGTCGATATGCTGTACGCCGTCATAGACCCCAGGATCCGATACTCGTGAACGGCGAGGTCCACCGATGACGCACGAGGCAGCGGGAGCGCCGCCAACGACAACGACTGGCGTGGCAGTGCTCGCCGATATCGCCGCGGCCACCGCGACCCGTTCGCTCTGGGGTGATGCCCTGCATCGCCTCACCCGCAACCGGCTGGCGATCCTGGGCGCCGCCGTCATCGCCGTGATGGCGGTAGCGGCTGTCTTCGCACCGCTTGTTTCGCCGTACCCGTACCAGCAGATCTTCCCCGGAAAGATCATCGCGGACCCCACGCTGGCGCATCCATTCGGCACGACGCTCGCCGGACAGGACACGCTGGCGCGCATCATTTACGGCGCCCGAAACTCCCTCGCCGTCGGTGTCTTCGTCCAGTTCATTATCCTCGTCATCGGCGTCGCCGTCGGCGGCGGCGCAGCGTTCGGCGGCAAGCGGCTCGATGGCCTTCTGATGCGCTTCACCGACATCGTCTACGCGTTCCCGGATCTGCTCTTCGTGATCATGCTCCAGCAGGTACTGTCCGGGACGCGGCTGGGCGGGTACATGGGCGGCCTCTTCGTCGTGTTCCTCGCGATTGGGTTCGTTGGCTGGGTGAACCTCGCGCGCCTCGTGCGTGGCCAGATGCTCTCGCTCCGGGAACGTGACTTCGTCATCGCGGCCGAGGCGCTCGGCGCCTCGCGCATCCGGATCTTCCTCAGACACCTGCTCCCGAACACGCTCAGCCCCGTCATCGTCGCGCTGACCTTCGGCGTCCCGTCCGCTATCTTCACGGAGGCGACACTTTCGTTCATCGGGATCGGCGTTCGCCCGCCTCTGGCCGACTGGGGAAACATGATCTATGACGGCTACGGTGCCGTCCTCGCCACGCCATGGCCGATCTTCTTCCCTGCCCTCGCGCTGGCGATCACCTTCATGAGCTTCCAGTTCCTCGGCGACGGCCTCCGCGACGCGCTCGACCCGCGCACGCGTTAGCAGCTCAGCCGAGCACTCTGTCGGTGCGCTCTTGCGGGCCAGTGTCCACAGGCCGCCGGTCAGACCTGCGTTGGCCCCGGAGGCGGTCCGCCAGGGCCCGGGGACGCCTGCTCGGCCGCGTCGCCACCCTCGCGCCGCCTGTGGCGTCCGCCACGCCTGCCGCGGCGCCGGCGCTTGGCGCCTGAATCCCCGGAGGCGTCCGACCCGGCCGGTGGTGCGGTTTCGGGCTGCTCGTCCGGTGCGGCAGCGGCCGGCGCCTTCAACGGTGCCTCGATCTCCGCGACCAGCTCCATCGGCCGCACCGTCAGCCCGTACTGCATCTGCAGGTCCACCACGGGCATCTCCACCACCTGCTTCTGGTCCGTTAGCCAGAGGCGCGCCGTCTTCTTCAGCACGTTGATGCTGTTGATCTTCGCTTCGCCGACCGGCGTCGACACCATCGTGCCCACCTTCGGCATCTGGCCGCGCAGCTCGCGATAGCCCTCGTACTCGAACGTCAGGCAGCAATAGAGCCGGCCGCAGACCCCGGAGATCTTCTGCGGGTTGAGCGGCAGATCCTGCTCCTTCGCCATCTTGATCGAAACGGACGGGAACGACGTCTGCCACGATGCGCAACACAGCCGCTGGCCGCACACGTCGTAGCCGTCGACCATCTTCGCGCGGTCGCGCTCGCCCACCTGCAACATCTGCACACGCGAGCCGAAACGCGACGACAGGTCGCGCACCAGCGGCCGGAAGTCCACGCGGTCGGGCGCGGTGAAGTAGAACGTGATCTGGCTGCCCTCCAGGTTGTACTCGCCCGACACGATCTGCATCTCCAGCCCGTCCTGGGCGACCTTCTGCTTCGCCTCGCGCAGCTCGCGCTCCGCCCGATCCCGCAGTTCCCGCTGGGTCGCGAGATCCTCCGGCGTTGCCACGCGCTCGATGAGCTTGAGCGACTCTTTGATCTCGCTGGCGAGCACCTGGTCCGGCGCGATCACCACCCTGCCGATCTCCATGCCGTGCGACGTGTCGACCACGACGTAGTTCCCCACGTCCAGGCTGTGCTCGCCCGCGTCGTAGTAGTAGACCTTGCCGGCTTCCTTCAGGCGCACGCCCACCGGGACGCGCTGATGGTCGCTCATGAGTTGTCCCCCGGGCCGCGGCCCTGCTCATTCGTCATCGCCGCGCCGCCCGTACGCGTCAGCCGCTCGGAAACGGCGTTGGCGCGCAACTCCGGCACTGCCAGCATCATCACCTGCAGCACTAGGATTGGGCTGCCGTTCTCCACCAGCTGCTGGCGCGCGTCGGCGATGGCGCGGAGCGCCCGCGCGGCGCCCGCTACGTCGCATTGTGCCGCGAGCGCGCGCAGCCTGTCCAATCGCTCGCGATGCGCCGCCTGCTGCTCGCGTCCTGCAGCGATGAGCAGGATGTCGCGCCAGAAGGCCTGCCACGTCTCCAGCGCTGCCTGCACCCCGGCGCGGTCCTTCGTATAGCGGCCGCCCAGCTCTGCGGCGAAGGCGAACCGCTCCGCCATCGGCGCCGATGCCAGCGCCTGCGCCCGGTCCAGCGCCTCCTCGCGCAGGTCGACCATGCGCTCGTCGCGCAGCGCCAGCAATGCCCACCCCAGCCGGCCCCCCGCCAGGCGCGCCAGCCGCGCCGCAAGGGAAGGCTCCGCGTCCCAGCGCGTGCGCAGCGCCCGCTCGATCGCCATCTGCGTGAGCCCGCCGAACGCGACGCGCCGCGCTCGCGAGCGGATCGTGGGCAGCAGCATCTCTTCCCGGTCCGTCACGAGGATCAGCACGACGTTGTCCGGCGGCTCCTCCAAGGTCTTCAGCAACGCGTTCGCGGCGATCGGCTCCAGCGCGTCCGCTGGCTCGAAGATGACGACGCGGCACCGCCCCTCGAAGGGCGCGCGCGTGATCAGGTGTTGCACGCGGCGTACCTGGCAGACCCGGATGCTGCGCGAGTCGTCGGCGCTGTGCCGGTGTTCGCTCTCGTCACACATGCCGCCGATGCCAACCAGGTCGACGTCCGGATGCGCGCCCGCCGCGATCCGCTCGCACTGGCGGCAGCGGCCGCACGGCGGCTCGGCGCCCGTGCAGTTCAGCGTCTGTGCGAACTGAATCGCCGCCAGCGTCTTGCCCACATGCGCGGGCCCAGCGAACAGGTAGGCGTGCGCCGCGCGCCCGCTGCCGGCCGCTCCGGCCAGCGCGGCTACCGCTTGCTCCTGCCCAACCAGCGTCCACGTCATCGCGTCACCCGCTTGAAGTAGATAATCTCAGGGTCTCCCTCATCGAGGTGCTCGATCCAGCCGCTGCGCGCGAAACCGAGGCGCTCGCACAGCCCTTGCATCGCCTCGTTCGACGCGTTCGTCGAGGTGAACAGCTTCTCCGTCGGGCAGACGGCCTCGATGTACCGGATCAGCGCGGTCGCCACGCCCTGCCGCCGCCGCTCCGGCGCCACGAAAAGCAGCGCCACGAACGGCTGATCGTACAGCGAACGGTCGAACACCGCGAACCCCACCACCATCGCACCCTCCCGGGCCAGGCAGCACTGTCCGGCGGCCACGGCGCGTGCGAGGAACGTGTCGCGCCCCGGCGTGTCCCGCACGCGCGGGTCGATCGCCCGCACCCGAGCGAGGTCGTCGGCCCCGGCCAGGTCGATCGTGCACTCCCTCATCGCCCCTCGGCCAGCCGCTCGATCAGCCACGGGTGCAAGCCCGCGGCGCGCATCTTGGTCTGCGTGGCCGTGATGTCGTACGCGACGCGGTGCCACGTGACGGTGGCGGCGGTGTCATCCATGAGCATGTACGCCGCGCGGGGGTCGCCGTCGCGCGGCTGACCGCAACTGCCCGGATTCAAGATCCGGCGGCGGTCGTCGAGGTGAAGCATCGCGCCGTCCGCGGCACGGTGCGTGGCGGCGCCGCGGCCGGGACGCTCATCAAACCAGAGTGGCAGGTGCGAATGGCCGACCAGCGACCAGCGCGTCGCCTGGAGCGCGAACTGTGCGTCCGCCTGCTCCGGCGTCAACAGGTACTCCCACGCGGGATCCCGCAGGCTGCCATGTGCGAGCGCGAAATCACCCGCGGTGCGCGTCAACGGCAGGCCTGCGAGGAACGCCCGCTGATCGTCTGTGATCTGATCGCGCGTCCAGAGCGCCGCGCTCGCCGCTGGTAGATTGAACTCGCCAACATCCATCAGCCCCGCCGCCGCGAGGTCATGGTTGCCCGCGACCGCCGTCAGCGGCCACGCCCCCAGCGCCTCAATCACCGCACCGGGCTCTGGCCCGTAGCCGACGATGTCGCCGAGGCACCAGACAGCGTCGAGATGGCCGCCGGACTCGGCATGCCGCAGGACGGCGCCCAGGCCTTCCACGTTAGCGTGCACGTCGGCGACAACGGCGACCCGCATGGGGCATCGTAGCATCGTTGCTCAGCCGGTACGCTACCGGCGTGGATGTGCGCGATCTCGGCGAGTTCGGCCTGATCGAGCGGCTCAGCCGCGCGCTCGGCGC
>DASQHL010000064.1:0-2141 GCA_035632115.1 Dehalococcoidia bacterium
CCCTGCTCCCTGCTCTCTGTTCTCCGTCCTCCCCGTTAAGTTCCCGCGCACCCCGCCCGATCGAATCTGCGCCATCGGTTATTGTCAATTCCAATCCTTGACAGGCCGCAGGTGCGGTGATAGCTTCGATCGCGTCGATCCTCGCCATGCGGGGCGTGTCCGGGACGGGTGGCACCGGGCGCCCAACGAGACGCACACAAGCAGGTCCGAGCACATCCGCGCGGCATAGGCGCCGCGGGGTCGGCTGTCGCTACCGCACCCGGCATGCGCGCCGGGCGTCGGCCACTAGACAACCCCCTCGTGGATCGGCCGAAACGGCACCGCCGCCCGCGCGTTGTAGGGAGCGAGACGGCCCGGAGCAGCCGGGCCGGGGAGCGTGCGCCGCTGCGGCGGCTTGGCGCGGCGCGGAGACCGAACTCCGCCCTGCGCCGGAAGAGGAGGTGACGCTGGACGGCTCCGCAGACACCACATCCAGGGAACTCCCCCGCCTGTCGCGGGGTGGCAACGGCACACCAGGCATCTTGAGGAGGGTCAACAGACAGTGAACACCATCATTCTTACCGGCATGGCGTGGGCCGCGAGCCTGAAGGACGCCATCAAGAGCCAAATCAGCAGCGAACGCGGCCAGGACCTCTTCGAGTACGCGGTCCTCGGCGGTGCAATCGCCGTCGTGGCCGCCATCGCGCTGTTCGCGGTGGGCAACAAGCTCGACTTTAGCGTCATGCGGAACCGCATCAACGACTGCATCACGTTCGACCCGGCCTGCGGCAACTGGTAGACGGAACCGTCACGCTGGAGGCGCGGCCCACCGCGCCTCCAGCGTGGTCAGGCATCTTCGCAACATGAAACGCCAACGCCGGCAGCGCGGCCAGGGGCTCGTGGAGTTCGCGGTGATCTTCCCGATCTTCGCGTTCCTCGTGGGCGCCGTGATCGACGGTGGGTTGCTCATGGGGCGCTACGGCAACGTCAGCAACGCCGCGAAGGAGGGCGCGCGCCTCGGCGCGGTCAGCACCGACCCGAGCGCTGATCTCACGGCGATCGTCCAGCGCGTGAAGGACGGTGCCCAGGGTGAGCTCGGGAGTGCAGTGGTCGGCTGTGGCAACGCCTACGATGCGAGCAACACGGCAATCTGCGTTGAGTGGATCAGCGGCCCGCCAATCGGCGGCAGCTCCCAGTCGCCCGGCGAGCTCGGCTCGTCGATCCGCGTGCGCATCAAGTACCACTACACGCCGCTGACACCAGTCTTGAACCGCCTCGGCGGCTTCGACGTGTCGGCCTGCGCCACGGAGCGCATAGAGCGCCCTGTGGACGTCTCCGGCGTCTCGGTTGATGCCTCAGCCAGTGGCTGCAGCGGCGAAGCCGCGGGCACTCCGACGCCTGCCGCCACGGATACACCGGCGCCTGCGAGCACCCGCACGCCGCTGCCAACGAACACGCCAAGGCCGCCCACGGCCACGCCGACGCGCTGCCGCGGCCGCGAGTGCGGCGATTAGCCCATGGACGCCCGGCGCGCCGCCAGCCCCAACGGAAGGAGACGCACGAGGCGCGGAGAGCGCGGCCAGGTGCTGCTTCTCTTCGTTGCCATCTTCAGCGTGATCCTCATGCTCGGCGCGTTTGCGGTCGACCAGGGGCTCTGGCTGGCAAAGCGCCGTGTGTCGCAGAAGGACGCTGACGTGGCCGCCCGCGGCGGTGCTATCGCCCTGCTCATTAGTGCCACCGCGCCTCAGGGCGACCCCGCGGGCAGCAGCACCGGCGGCTGCGACGCCGGGAGCGCGGTCGCCGGGGCGAACTTGGTGGCGGGAGGCAACGTGGACTGCACACAGGCGGCCCATTGTCTGACTAACAGCGATGGCATGCCCTCAGTCGCGGTGACCATCCATCGCCCCGTCCTTGGACTGTTCAGCCGTCTGCCGCTAGTCAACCAGGGGATCAGCGGCGTCATCGATACGGCCGCCAGCGCCACCGCCTGCATCGGCACCACCACCCGCCTCGCCATCGGTGCCGACGCGCCCCAGGCCGCGCCCATCGTGCTCGACCAGCGTGACACCGACCCCAACTCATGCTTCTCCAACGCGCAGCTCGTGTACGGGAAGGAGTGCGTCGTCTTCGGCACGGCGGACAGTGGCTCCGGCAGCAGCAGC
>DASQHL010000065.1:0-2694 GCA_035632115.1 Dehalococcoidia bacterium
ACTCATCAACCCTTCCCATAATGAACGCCGCTGGGACGTCCCTGCGGGCTTCAACGGAGCGATCAGCGTCTCCGAAGCGTGGCTCCGCCACGGCCTGCCCACGATGATCCAGGGCCGCGAGCACCTGAGGTACGGCATCACTGCAATGCTCGTGGGACCGGTGTTCGATGTGTCGTCGCACGGACAGTCCCGCATCTGCCGGAACCTCGGCCGCGCTGGCGCGGATCCACGCCAGTCCATCCTCGCCGAGGCCGTGGCGGGCAAAGAGGACGTGATCTGCGCCACGGTCGACGTTGCTGGCCCGAGCGCCATGTCCTCGAACGGGCTGATGGCGGGGATCCCCGCCGTCGCTCCCCGGATCGTGACGGAGGCGCCGTATGGCGGCACTTGATACTGCGCGCCGTCTGACGCCATCTACCCGCGTCGATGAGATCCGTGAGCGGCGCGCCCTGCGCATGCCCAGCCAGGTCGCCCTGTGGGCGGCGCTGTCGATGAGCCTGCTTGTATTCGTCCCGGGGGCCTACTTGGTGCCCGCACTGCGCCTGCGCGACGCCATAGCCGTGAGCATTGCTGGCAGCGTTGCCGGCGCGGCGATGCTGGCTGCGGTGGCGGCGGTCGCCGCCAGGCGGCGCCAGAACACCGTTGGCCTCCTATCATCCACGTTGGGCGTGCCGGCGGGTCCGCTCATTGCCGCGCTTCTCCTCTTCCGGCACCTGGTATGGACAATTTTCACGCTGGCGTTCGCCGCCAACGTTGCCACCAACGTGCCGGGCCTCGCAGGCTCACGGGCAGTGTGGGGTGTGGCGTTCGGAGCGTTGGCGCTCGCCCTCGCGTTGCTGCCGCCGTGGGTGTTTGTCGGACGCTGGATCGGCTGGTTCGCTGTCTGGGTCGGGATCGTGCTGGTCGCACTCATCACGCTGACCGGGTTCACCACGTACGGAGTGCCTCTCCTGCATGATGCGGACGGCCTCGGCGGCTGGCCCACGCACGCCCAGGGGTTCGATCTGATCGTCTTGATGCCGCTGCTCTGGCTCCCTGTCGTCGCAGACTACGCGTATGCTGCGCCTTCCCAACGCGACGCGAGCCTCGGCGTCTTCGCCGGCGTGGCCGTGATGACCGCTTGGTACGCCGTCGTCGGCGTGCTCTGGGTATTCACCGTCAGCGCGCGAGATGTCGCCGGATTCATGAGCGCGCTTCCGATCGGTGTGGGCGCGATCCTGATCGTTGTCGCCCTCCAGGCGAACGCTCTCGCCGCGAACCTCGACTCCGCATCGATGGCCGGTGGGCGGTTCGGCTACCGCTGGTTCAGGCCGGTGCTCGTTGTCGCGGCCCTCGTTGCCATCGTCGTCGTCGCCGCTACGGACGCACTGAACATCGAGGCCCTCGCATACTTGCTGGCCTCGCTCTTCCTGCCGCTCTTCGCGGTCGTCCTGGCGCGTGCCGTCGTGCCCGCGGCGCCCGTGTCGGTCTCGTGGCTCGCCTGGGCAGCGGGCGTGTTGGCCTACGGCTGGATCAGCCCGGGTGGCGTGGCAGCGTGGCGGGCCACGATGCGGTTCATCTTCGGGACGCTCTTGCATGCGCCGTTCCCGCTGGGAGGCGCCCTGACGCCGCTGCCCGCGACCGCGCTCTCGTTTGGCACCGCGGCCGGCCTCTACCTCGCCCTTGCGTTGGTGCCGCGGAGGAGGGCCTGATGGCGGATCGCGCGCCGACACCTCAGCGCCAGCTGGCAATGGTCTTCGACCTGAACAAGTGCCTGGGCTGCCAGACCTGCTCCATGGCGTGCAAGACGCTTTGGACCGATCAGGTGGGCATGGAGCCCATGTGGTGGAACGTCGTCAATACGCTCCCCGGCGCCGGATCGCCGCGGAACTGGATGGACATCGCCGGCGGCTTCGGCCCAGACGGAGCTGCGCGACCAAGCCAGTTGCCGACGAGCGAAGACTTCGGCCTTGCTTGGGACTACAACTACGACGAGGTGTGGAACGGAGGGCCGAACTCGGTCCTTACGAAGGACCGCGAGACGAACTGGGGGATGAACTGGGACGAGGATCAGGGCGCCGGCGACTGGCCGAACAGCTACTTCTTCTACCTGCCACGGATGTGCATGCACTGCACCCGTCCCGCGTGCCTCGAAGCGTGCCCGCGGACCGCCATCTATAAGCGCGAAGACAACGGCACGGTCCTCATCGATGAGGCGCGCTGCAACGGCTATCGGTTCTGCGCCGAAGCGTGCCCGTACAAGCGGATCTACTTCAACCCGGTGCGACACCTCTCGCAGAAGTGCGTCCTGTGCTTCGCGCGCGTCGAGCAGGGTGTCCCGCCCGCGTGCATGCGCCAGTGCCCCGGGCGCGTGCGCTTCTTCGGCTACCTGGATGACGAGACCAGTGCCGTCCACAAGCTCGTCAAGAAGTGGAAGGTCGCAATCCGCCTCCACCCGGAGTTCGGGACGGAGCCGAATCTCTACTACGTGCCGCCGCTGGCACCGCCGCGTCTGCTGCCCAACGGCGATATCGATGAAGCCAACCCCCGCATTCCCAGGGAGTACATGGAGTGGCTCTTCGGCACCGACGTCTGGGCGGCGCTGGATACCCTGAAGGCAGAGATCGCGAAACGCGCCAACGGACAGCCGTCCGAGCTCATGGACACCCTCATCGCCTACCGGCACAAGGATATGTTCGGCGGGTTTACGAAGGA
>DASQHL010000066.1:0-36251 GCA_035632115.1 Dehalococcoidia bacterium
ACCGCGGCGTGCGCTGGTTCGCCGACGCGGGCCTGGCAGCGCCGCAGCTTTATGTGCCGCCGGCGTGGGCGCTGGGCGCGCTGCGCTCTGAGTCGTTGCCGGCTCCTCCGTTTCGGTGGATCGAGACGTTGACGGGGATCCACGACTTGCGCGCGAGACGGTTCCACGTGCTCCCGCTCGCCGGATTCGAGGCCGACAATGGCTTCCGTGGCGTAGCGCTGCGGGCGTCCAACGGTGCGAGTGCGGCTTTCGCGCGGATCTCGGGACGGCCGCTGCGCGTCGCGGTCCACCCGCATGACTTGGACTTGCGCCTGGCAGGCGATCTCAGGCGACTGCTGCGCACACGGATTCGCAGCATCGGTCCGGACGCGATCTAATCGCGAAGCCGGGCGGCAGGTTATTGCGCGGCGCGCATGGTCTTTTCGGCGACCGCCGGGCCGATGTGATTTGACATAGGCCCCGCCATCTAGCGAGACAGCTCGTCAATCCCATTGTCGGAGACGCCTCATCCATTCATACTTGCTCCGAGCCATACGCCAAGCTGCCGCCCACGCGGGCACAGGGGGACGCGATGATCGGTCAACGGTCGACATTCCTGCTTCTGGCGTTGGTTGTGTTCGTGGCGCTTGCAGGGAGCCCGCCGCGACGTGCGGCCGCGAGCGTCTCCGAGGCAGTCATCAGCAGCGCGGGTCCACTCACGAAGATTCACGTCGGCGTCGATTTGAGTTGCCAGGTGGAGCACACCGGCGACTCGGCGTTTGAGTTCTATCCGCCCGACGTGACCCCCGGCGACTGCGGCACGATGGTCGCCATCAACGGTGTGGTCTATAGCCCTGACTTCAACAGCCACGACGGGACTGCGGCGCAATCTCTGAGCGGAACGAGCGTGCCATTTACGCCCGTGAGCCAGACGGCGGTAACGGGAACGGGTACGGCGGGCGACCCCTATCAGGTGGTCACCATAGCCGATGCGGGAACGACGGGACTGCGCGTTGCGGAGACGGATACGTACGTGGTGGGATCGGAGTCGTACCGGACGGACGTCCAGGTACAGAATACGAGCAATAGCGTCGTTACGGCGATCATCTACCGCGCGGGTGACTGCTACCTCGGGGGCAGCGACCGGGGATACGGGCTTGCGATTTCAGCATCGAAGACGATTGCGTGTACGGCTACCGCCAACAATTCACCGGCCGGCCGAATCGAGGAGTGGTCGCCGATCACACCCGCCGACCACTACCTCGAAACGGGCTATAACGAGGTGTGGGTTGCCATCGCAACGGGCACAGACCTGCCCGACACCTGCGACTGCGCTACCCTCGAAGATAACGGCGCTGGCATCAACTGGGACCGCACCATTGCAGCCGGTCAGTCTGTCACGCTCTCGCACCTGACGACCTTCTCGCCAGTCGGGACCGTGCCCCTCGTGGTATCGAAGACTGCCGACCAAGGAAGCGTCGGGCCGGGCGCACAAGACGGGTACACCATCAGCATCTCCAACCCGAACGTCGCGGACATCACAGTGAGCACGATCATCGATACCTTGCCCGCCGGATTCGCGTACGTGCCGGGGAGTTCGACCGGGATCACGACGACCGACCCGGGTGTCTCATCGCAGACCCTTACATGGACAGGCCCATTCACCATCGCCGGTGACGGATCGCCGCCGGAGACACTGCACTTCGACGTGACGGTTGCACAGCAGGCAGGCACGTACACGAATACTGCGACCGTAGGAGGAGCGGACGCGGTTCCAGCGGTCGACGTAGCGCCGATCGTTGTCACGGGCGCAACGCCGACGGCGACATCGACGGTAAGTCAGACGCCGACGGCGACGCCGACGCAACAATGCGGGACACCGATCGCGGCAGCGGCTATCGCTCAGCACGACGTCAGCGTTACGACGACGGCGGTTTCTACTCGCACGGTCGAGGCGACGCGCACCGTGCAGATTACGCAGACCGCACAGGTGTCCCAGACGCCCCAGTCGACACGCACGGCCAGAGTCACGACAACGAGTACGACACAACCGACGGCCACTGCGACCGCCACGGATACGCCGATCCCGACGGCAACGAACACTGCCACCCCGACGGCTACCACGACCGCCAGCACGACGGCGACGGCCACCGCAAGCGCGACACCCACCTGTACGCCGGGACAACCCGGGATACCGCAAGTCCGTGTTGCAACATCAACTCCCACCCGGACGCCGGCCTCGTCGAGTACACCGATCCAGGCGGCTACCGGGGCGCCGGCAACGACTACACCGGTCAGCGGTGTGCTCGGAGTCGAGACGGGTGGACGCGCGGGCGGCCCGGGGAGCGCCCCTTCGCAGCTCCCGAACAGCGGCAGCGGCGGCATGCGCGGAAGCGCGGGGTGGCTGCTGTCGGTTGCGACGGCACTAGCTGCGGCAGGGATGCTCACGGCACTGGCGGCGAACGCACGGCGTCGATCGCGGAGGTAGTCGGGCGAGCACCGCGTCAGCGCAACGGGAGGCGGGGCGTTGCGCCCGCAAGAAAGAGACGACGGCGGGCGCCCAAACGCTCAGTGCGCAGGCAAGGGCTCCGCTGGATCTGGGGATGGCCGGTGTCATTGCCGGCAAGCGCAACGATGGGCTGAGCAGGACGCTCAACCCATCGTATGTCGTACTATCACGGCCGTGTGGCCGCTACGCTTCTTCTTCGACGCTGATCGCGCGCTCAGGGCAGTTCTCGACCGCACGCAGCGCCAACTCCAGATCCTTGTCCGTCTTGAGCACGCCGTCACCGCGGGGGGTGGCGTAACCGTACTCATCGACCTTGAACATCCCTGGCGCCATGGCGTAGCACCGGTTGTGTCCCTGACACTTTTCGCTGTCGACCCTGACCTTCTTGACCGTCATGAGGGGAACACCACTGCCATCTGCCGCGGACCCCGGACCTGCCCGCCGGCCCATGTTACCGCATCCGGGTTCTCCAGGCGGTAGTCCGGGATGCGCTTCAGCCATTCCTGAATGGAGACCTTCATCTCCATGCGGGCGAGGTTCGAGCCGGCGCACCGGTGGATGCCGACACCGAAGGCGATGTGCGGGTTCTTTTCGCGGTCCAGGATCACCTGATCCGGATGCTCGAACACGGAGGGGTCTCGGTTAGCGGCGGGGAAATTCATCAGCACCTTCGAGCCCTCCGGGATGGGGCAGCCGGCGTACTCCGTGTCCTCGGCGACATAGCGTGCCATTGTCACGGGCGAGTAGGCGCGAAGCAGCTCCTCGACGGCGTTGTCAATCAGCGCGGGCTGCTCGATCAGCTGCTTCCGGTGCTCCGGGTGTTGCGCCAGGTGCCACAGGGCGGAGCCGATCGAGCTCCATGTGGTGTCGATCCCCGCAACCAAGAGCAGGAAGCAGGTGCCAACGACGTGCGGCTCAGGCACCGGCTCGCCATCGACCTTCTGCTCCAGCAGATAGCTGATCAGGTCTTCGCCGGGATGCTCCTTGCGCTGCTGCACCTGCTCGATCATGAAGCCAAAGATGTTGCGCGCGGACTGTTCGCGCAGCTCCGGGTCGGTGAGGCCCAACTCCAGGAAGCCGCGTACCCAGTCGGTGAACGTTGACGTCATCTCCTTCGGAATGCCGAGCATGCTGGCGATAACGCGAGGAGGGATCTGCTGGGCATAGTCCGCGGCGCCGTCCGCGCGGCCGGCCCTGATGAAGCCATCGATGAGCTCGTTGCAGAGCTCGCGTGTCTCCTGCTCGTACTTCGCGACACTCGTCGCCGAAAACGGCGGCAACAGCAGCTTCCGCGCCCACGTATGTACGGGCGGGTCGGAGGTGATGGGCGGCGCGCCGACGTTGTACTGCTGGATGAGCTCCTGATCTTCCGGACTCACCTCTTGCTCGATCGCGTCCGGCGGCGGCATGACGTCGGCCACGAGCACGTTGCGGGAGGAGTAGTGCTGGATGTCGCGCGCAATGTTAAAGAGATCCTCGTACCGCGTGGGCATGAACGAGCCGCCCCAGCGGTCGGTATGCGCGATGGGGCACTTTCCGCGGACCTCGTCCCAGATCGGAAACGGATCCCTTATGTAATCACGCGAGAAGATGTCGTAGTCGGTCGTCCAATCCTTTACCGGCTCGGCAGCCATGGGCAGCGTCCCTTTCCGCACTACGGAATGCGTTTACTTAGTGGACACTAGATTATACTACGCGCAGCACTTGGGGAAGGGGCTGGCCGCCAATCGCAGAGCGCTCAGAGACGGTGCGACCCGAGGACAGCTGGTACGCCCGGAGGGATTCGAACCCCCGACCCTCGGTTCCGAAGACCGATGCTCTATCCGCTGAGCTACGGGCGCGCGCGAGGCCGGCGCCAGTTTATCACAGGCCCCTCGAGGAGCCGCGACTAGGGCTTTGTGGTGGCGTTGATATCGACCTGGACGTACGTTGCATCCGCCGCAAGGGCGCCAACAATGACCTGACCGCCCACGGTCTTTGCTGCGTCGGTGAAGTCGATCGCCTTCGCTCCGGCGAGTGTCGACTGGGAAGCGTCGCCATCGCTGGGGGTGAGCTTGTGCGCGGCGAGCTCCAGGCGGTAGTAGTCGAGAACCTTGGTGGCGCTGTCCTTCGTGACGAGCGAGATGGCGAACGAGTGAGACCCGGACGCCTTTTGATACGCGGAACTGACGACGGTCGCCCCCGGATAGACCGGTATGCTCGCCGGAAGACCGGCGGGCAAGGGGCGGCTGGTTCCGGGCGAGAAAGGTTGCTTCGGGACGGCCGTCGCGCCCGAAGTGATCTGGACACTGACGATGATCGTCGTGAGGTTGTTCTGTTTTGATTCGGCCGTCAACACGAGGCCGTGGACGTTGGCATCGCCGACATTGCTGAATTGCCGAAGGGACGAATCGCGCCCGTCCTGCGACGCGTCGATTTGCCACGGGTCGGCATTGAGCTTTCCGCTGAAATAGTCAGCGACTTTCTGCCGCGCGTCCGTGGTGTCATACACAACAAGGTAGTCCGCATCGGCGCCGCTGATCTGCAGTTCCGACGAGATGAGGCGAGCGCCCGGGTAGAGGGGCACGTTCTTGGGGAAGCCGGGTGCCAACGTGCCTTCAAAGCGCGTGGTAACGCTGCCGCTCTGCCCCTGGCTGAACGCGTTGACAACGTTTGTGACGTTGGAGGTAACGCGGCCAGCAGTCCCGCCACCACCGCTACCCGCGATGAACCATACGGCCAGCCCGACTACGACGGCCGGGACGACCGCGACGGCCACGAGCAGAGCCGGAAGTGGGAGAGAGAGTGGTCCCGGCGTGTCGTCGACGACGGCATCGCCAGGGTCGTCCGGTGCGACGCCGGGCGAAGTGCCGGCCTCCGCAGGCGGATCGAGAGGCTGGCCTTCGTTCGGCGTGGGGTCGGACACGGGGACTCCTTCGGTGAGGGAAATGGGGTGGACGGAGGGATTTGAACCCTCGATCTCCAGGGCCACAACCTGGCGCCTTAACCGCTAGGCCACGCCCACCATGCGATCAACGCCGTGCGCTGGCCAAGGGGCGACGTTGCCCGGCCGACGCACTCGTGAATCTGCGGAAGTCTACCAACCGCCGAAAGACGGCGGCAAGCCGCGCATCAGCGTCCGGTCGAACCGTGTCCGCCGTCACCACGGTCCGTCGTCGTGAGATGGGGCACCTCGGTAATTCCCGCAAGAGCGAGCTGACCGATCACGAGTTGAGCGATCCTGTCGCCGTCACGTACTTCGTAACGGTCGAGGTCGCCGGCGATCCACATCGTGACGAGCAGCTCGCCACGGTAATCGGAATCGATCGTGCCAAACGCAACGGCCACGCCCATTCGCGACAGGCCGGAGCGCGGGCGGATCGTTACATCGCAGCCGGGTGGGGCTTCGATCGCCATGCCCGTGCCGACGAGACGCGGGGCGCGGCCGAGCACCACCGGGGCATCGACGCACGCGAACAGATCGAAGCCGGAGGCATGCGGCGTCGCGCGTCTGGGCAGGCGCGCCCCGGGGCGCAGAGTCCACACACGAAGGTCAAGGCGATCCACGGGCGGCAGGGTAGCAAGGCTCGGCACTGCCAGCACGGCGGTTGATCAGATCCGGCCGACCGCCGAGAATGCAGGCGGGCTGGGCAGCCGTCGGAGGGGAGCACCACGTGAAATCTGTCGCAATTGTCGCGGCGCCGGCTGCCGTGGCGCTGCTGATACTATGGGCAGTGGTGCCAGGGCACGGCACATCGGGTTCAGCCGCCGGGCCGCCTACGCCGACCGGTACGCCTACGATCCACGCTACACCGATTCCGTCGCCGACGCCCGTCGCGCCGCCACCGGTACCGGCCCCTGCGCAGGGGCCAGGCATCATGGTCACGGAGTGCAGGGGCGTGACGGACCACTCGGCCCGCGCGATCTTCCTCTGGACACCGTCCCACGCGGGCGCGCAGTGGTTGGATCTCAGCATCTTCAACGACGGCTTCGCACCCGGACGCTTCGTCAGCAGCGGCCCCCTGGGCCCAGCGATGTACGGGTTCGTCTGGGATGGATTGCTGGACGGGACGACGCACTTCGCCCGTGTCAACACCCTGACGAGCGCCGGTTGGCTGCCGAGCCAGACGCTGGCGTTCTACACGCCGGTGTGCGACGGCGGCGACGCGCCCACGCCCGGCCCGGATATGCGGCATCTGCGCGATAACGTCGCCAATGCGATCCAAGCAAGTGGGATCGATTCGGCAGTCGCAATCACGGATCTCCGGACAGGCGAGACGATCGATGTTGAGGGCGACGGCGTGCGGCTGCCGGGGTGCACGATCAACCTGTTCGTCTTGATGCGCGTGGTGGTGGACCTACAGGCAGGTGTGTACCCGGAGTCGGACGTCGGCGAAACGATCGGTGAGACAATCCACAGATCGGACCCGATCCTAGCGCGGCGGCTGATGATCAACCAGATCGGCGGGGGCGACCTCGCGGCAGGCATTTCGAGGGTCAACGACTTTATCCGCGCGCTCGGCATGACTTCGACGCTGATGGATCATCCTCCGGCCTTCCCGCAGGAGTCGCAGTTCGGGCTCGCCGACAACCGGATTACGGCGCTGGACGCCAACCGCGGACTGGAGGCGCTCTGGGACGGGCGCGTGCTGCTGCCTGGGTGGCGCGACTACTTCCTCCAGAAGATGACGCTTGTGAAGCCAGGGCTGAACTATCTGATCCCCTCAGGAGTCGGCGCCGACGCAACGGTATCGCACAAGAACGGCTTTCTCTACTCGGAGGGCTGGGCCGACAACGACGTCGGGATTGTGTGGTATGACCGGGGGGGCGAGCGGTATGGCTACGCGATCTCTTTTTTCACGCAGGACGTGTCGAGCAAGTATGCCGACATCCCGATGGGCCAGCGCATCTCGTCGCTGGCCTGGCAGTGGTTCGTTGGGCGGTACGGGTATCCGTAACGACAGCGCCTCACCGGCGAGTCTGCGACCGCGCGGAAACGGACCAAGCGGTGCCTGCGAGAGTCCGGGGGCCTGACACCGGTGTCTGACGCCTGCCGGCGGCGAAGGCTACGAGTCGCCCGGGTTACATCCGGGCTTCCGGCGTGTCGTGCACCGCGCGCCCTTCCGCACGCAGCGCGAGCCGCTCGGCGAACTGCATGCCGTAGTAGCACGGGATCGCCAACAGCACGATCGGCACGCCGATGATGATCCCCTGCAGGCCGACGAGCATGATGAACAGCCCGAACGATACGCACAGACCCATCCCGAGGACCGCGACGATCCGGATGATGGCGATGTACGAGGAAACCTGCGGCGGCGGCTCCGGGGTCGCGTCGACGAAAACGAAGCCATCGTCGTCCTCATCGCCTTCCGTGATCGGCCGCGGACTGTCATTGGTCATCGGCGTCATGGTAGCAGGCGGCGGGCGTATCGGGGTGGGTTGGTGGTCCCACCGCCGGACCGACGGCTTACGGATCCCTCAGCGCCGGACTAACTAACCTTCAGACGCCGCCGCGGCCGCTTTCGCGGGCCGCTTCAGCATGAAGTAGCTGCTCTCCGGCCTCATCAGGGGGAGTATCCCGGTCAGCTCCCAGCCATCCTCGCCGAGCTTGTCGAGGTAGCCGCGGACGAACCCGGTGCGGTGTTCACCGCCCTGGCGGATGTACTCCACCCCTTCTGTCGAGATCCTGCCTCTGAAATCCACGTACACGACTTTGTATTCCCAACCGTTCACGGGCCTCTCCTTTTCGAAGGCGCTGAACGGGAGCCGCGCACCGTGCCGCCGGCGGCAGGGCCGATCTCAGTCTGGCACATAGCGGCAGCCCGGCGCACCGCGCGGGCTTGCGGAGTCGTGGCGTTGGAGCGGACGGGCCACTAACGTGCGGGGGGGGCGGGCTGAGCGCCTCAGGTGACGGTGAGTATGCCCGTCATGGTCGTCGGGTGGACATCGCAGTGGTAGTAATACGTGCCGGCGGTGAGGTTGAGCGACAGCGTCTGGGTCACCGGGCCCGCGGCGATGTCCGTCAGCCCCATGCTCTTGCCCGTCGGGTCCTTCCCCTGGAACACCTGCAGGTTGTGTGGTGTCCCGTTGTCCTTGTTCTCGAGGATGATCGTCAGCGGCCCGGCCTTCGCCGTTAGCGTCGACTTATCGAAGAGGATGTTCTGCGCTATGAGCGTGATCGACGGGCCCGCCGGGGCCGCCGCAGTAGGCGTGGCCACGGCAGCCGGCTGTGCGGTCGCGCTTGGGACGACCGCGTGAACTTCCTTCGGATGGTTCGAGAATGGCACAAGCTTCGGCTGGGCGAGCGCCGCTATGGAGTAGATGATGCAGATGGCGAATACCGTCATGATGGGCAGCGCGAACATCCGGATATCGGGGTGACGCATGCAGGCTGTCTCCGTCGCTCAGATCCGGCCGTGTCGCGGCCGCTCGACGCCTCAGGATAAACGGTCACGGATAACGGGCAACGGGGCCTCCCGATTCCGGCTCAGCAGCCGGAAAAGGGACGCGCATCCGGGTCGGCGCTGGAGGTAAGCTTGTAGACGATCGCCTGACCTTGTTGGAACGCAACCGTCACGTAGGTACCGGGCGCCGGGTGCACTGCCGGCCAGAAGCGCTCGCGGTGTCCGCAGAAGAGGAAGTCGGCCGGAAAGGCTGACAGGACGTGCGGCTCTGTGAGCAGCTTCTCATACCGCTGACGCCACGCGGGCATGCGCTCTGAGACTCGCGCCGGCGTCGTGATCTCCCAGTTGAACAGGAAATACGCAGCCGACAGGTCGAAGTGCCGCTCCAACTGGTCTGGCGGCACCGTCTTGTCACTCGTGGGATAACCGTTGGCGGGGTCCAGCCTGGCGAACACGTCGCTTTCGCTGTAACCGAACGCCGCCTGGGCGCGGAGGAAGCGATCGATGATTTCGTCGTCGGAGACCCGCGTGAAGAAGCCATCGTCCAGGTAGCGCCTGGCCGGCGTCATGGCGGGGAGAAGCATGTTGGTGTCGACGCTGGGGCTGACGACGGTCTGGTTGTCGCGTACATTGGTCTCTATCCAGTTAAACGCGGCGCGCTCATCCGACGGCATTGAAAACGACGCTTCGGCCTCGTACGTCGCCCGCGCCTGAAACGCGGCGGCGTAGACGATGCCGAGCACGGCGAGCGCTCCGGCCGCTACGGCAGCCGGGCGCAGCCAGCCCCGCGGGGCGATGACGACAAGCGAGGCGGCACCGGCGATGAATGCCGGCAATGCGAAGACGTGCCACACCTGCGTCACGTAGTGCTCCGGCTGCGGCACGATTCCTGTAGTGAGGTCAAGCGCGAGGGGCGCCAAGAACAGCGCGATGTAGAAGCGGTTCCGCTCCGGTCCGCGGAGCAGCGGATACAGAAAGGGCAGTCCGATGACCAAGCGCTGCGCTACGGCCGTCAACTGGCCGGTGCCGATGCCGAAGGCTTCTTTTCCAAACCGGGCTCTGGCATCGGCGGGCAGCGCAACCGCGTCGTGCAAGCGCGCGGCCAGCTCCGGCGCGGCAAGTAATGACGCAACCACACCGATCGCGAGGACGCGCCGGAGCGTCTGATACTCTCCGCGATAGAGCAGCCAGGTGCACCAGCCTGCCAGCGCAACTGCCATCGCCGACCAGTAGAACAGGTAGGTGTAGATGAGCAGCGCGAGAGCGCCGATAGCCAGCGCAAGCCAGCGGCGGTGGCCGCTCTCGACGGCGCGCGGAATCGCGATCGCCACAGCCAGGAAGACCGGTAGCGGGATGCTGGGTGGCACGAATCGGTACCACGCGTGGAACTCTCGGCGAGGATCGATCGTGAGGATCGGGCGCAGCACATCGGGATGACGGAGCGGCAACACACCCCCCGCCTGCACCAGGATTCCGATCAGCATAACGGCGATCGGCAGCGTGGCGGCGGCGATACGCCGGTCAGCGAACAACTCCAGTGCCAGCATGTACAAGAGCACCAGCGACGCCAGCGCGGTGAGGGTCGTGACGACCGCAAGCGACGAGAACGGGCTCCCCGTGACGCGCCCGAAGAGGCCGATCGCCTCCAGCCACGGGATGCCCGGAGGCGTGGGCACATCGCGGCGGGTGGGATTGTAAAACGAGGCGAAGTTCACGCTGCCGTCGTACGCATCACGGATCGCCGGGGAGAAGAGCGCCAGATCGTAGCCGATATCAGAGGCGGCCCATGGCGCGACCTGGATCCGCGCGCCATCCGGCGGCGAGCTGGCGAGCAAGTACCAGCGCGGGCCGGCCAGCGCGCTCGTGAGGAGCAGCGCCGCCGCCAATCCCAGCCAGTGCCGGCGCACGAACGAGGCGATCCTGAAGCGCACGTGCGGATCCGTGTCGCCGGCCGGCCGAGGTCCAGTCGCTGGATTGCTCATTCGTCCTGCCATGCTACAGGCGGGAGGGGGCGGGGTCTATCGGACTTCGCCAACTTCTGGCCAAGCCGGCGCGGCAGTCAGCTGGCCGCACCTACTTCGCGACGACGCTCCAGCAGTTCACGGCAGCCCCCGTCTCGGATCTCGTAGACGCGGTTGGCCACGCGATCGAGGATCGCCGGGTCGTGGCTTGCGCAGATCACGGTGCCTTCGTACGCCTCCAGCGCTTCGATGAGCTTGCGCCGCGTCGGGCGATCGAGGTGGTTCGTCGGCTCGTCCAGCAGGAGCACGTTCGTCGGCTGGATGAGAAACCTGGCGAGGGCCACGCGGCTCCGTTCGCCGCCGGAGAGGACACCAATGGTCTTGAACACGTCGTCACCGCGAAAGAGGAAGCGCCCGAGCACGGCGCGCAGCCGCGCCTCGGGCTCTGCCGGAGCCACCGCGCGCACTGCTTCCAGGACGGTGCTGCCGGGATCGAGCACCTCGTCCTGGTGCTGATCGTAGTACTGACGATGTGCGCGCTCCGCCCACTCGCTCCGTCCTTGATCCGGGCGCAGCAACCCGGCGGCGATGCGGAGCAACGTGCTCTTGCCGCTGCCATTCGGTCCGACGAGCACCACCTTTTGACCGCGCTCCACGTGCAGGCTGACATCGACGAGGACGACGTTATCGTCATAGGCGTGACCAATGTGCTCCAGGAGCAGCACGTCGCGCTCGGTGCGGCCGTGCGCCTCGAGATGGAAGCTCACTTCTGACTCCTTGCGCGTGCGCACGATCCGTTCGACCTTCGCGAGCGCCTTCTCCCGGCTCTTCACAGCTGTTGCCTTCGACGGCTTGGCGCGGAACCGCTCGATGAAGCGCTCCTGGCGCCCGATCTCGCGCTCCTGGCGCGCAGCGGCGCGATCCTGCTGCTGCAGCTTGTCTGCTTTCTGGTTCTGAAACGACGAGTAGTTGCCCGTGTAGCTCTCGACGACGCCATCGCGCAGATCGAGGATGCGGGTGGCGACGCGATCCAGGAACTCCGCATCGTGCGTGACGATGAGGAGCGCGCCCCGATACTTGACCAGCTCCTCAGCAAGGAACTCCCGGGCTGCGGCGTCCAGGTGGTTCGTCGGCTCGTCGAGCAGCACATTGTCGGGGCGGCGGACGAGGATCTTCGCCAGGGCGATGCGCATCTGCCAGCCGCCGCTGAAGTCGCCACAGAGCTTCTCACGGTCAGCCGGCGCGAAGCCCAGACCGTCGAGCACGCGGCCGATGTGCGCATCGATGCGGTAGCCGTCGAGGCGCTCGAAGTGTTCGAACAACTCGCCCTGCTCTGCGACCAGCGCGTCGATGTCGCCGTCGCCGGCTTCGATACGCGCCGCCACGTCATGCAGCGCCCGATCAATCGCGCGCACCTCCGGAAACGCCGTCCACATTTCGGCCACGAGTGTGCGCTCCGGGTCGTGGCCCGCCTCCTGCTTCAGAAACCCCAAGCTGCCGCCGCGATGGCCGGCTAAGCCGTCGTCGGGCGCGTCTTCGCCGGCCACCAGCCGCAGGATCGTCGACTTGCCAGCGCCGTTCGAGCCGACAAGGCCCACCCGCTCGCCCGCGCTGACGGTGAACGAGACGTCGAGCAGCACATCGAGGCTACCGAAGGTCCGGGAGGCGTGTTCGGCGTACAGCATGCCCGCACATGTTAGCCGTTGACTTTCAGAACTGGTGTTCTATACTGTGCGTGCCCTCCCACTCCCGCATGGCGAACCCGGCCCTGCCGGGCGAGGGCTCATCTCCCCGGAGCCGGTGATGCGCCTCGCCTGTGTGACTGTCCCCAACTTCCGTATCGCGCTGGAGCTGCAGCGCGCGCCACGACTTGCCGGCCAACCGATGGCGATCGGCGAGCCGCCGCCCGGTGCCAACCAGATCATCGAATGTTCGCCGGAGGCGGCAGCGCTGGGTGTCCGTGGCGGCATGCCGTTGCGCGACGCGCGCACGCTGGTCCCGGAGTTGACGGTGCTATCGCCCGACCCGGTGTTCTATAGCCGCGCGGAGGACGCGCTGCTCGCCGCGATCGAGCAGACCGAGCCGCTGATTGAGCCGGCGGAGCCGGGAATCGCCTTCGCGTCGATCGACCCGCACGCGGACAGCACTGCGCAGGCGGAGGCGTGCGCACGGCTGGTGCGCGCGGTGCGCGACGGCGCCGGCGTGCTGGCCAGCGCGGGCGCGGGCGAGGGCAAGTTCATCGCCTGGGTAGCGGCGACAGTGAGTGCGCCGGGCGAGGTCAGCGCTGTGCCCGCAGGCAGCGAACAGGCATTCATCGCGCCGCTCAGTACCTCGTTCCTGCCGGTGTCGTACGAGACGCAGCGCAAGCTATCGCTCTACGCGCTCGACACCATCGGCGATGTCGCGGAGCTGACGATTGGCCCGCTGCAGGCGCAGTTCGGCCAAGAGGGGCGGCGCCTGTGGGAGCTGGCCCGCGGCACAGACAGCGAGCCGTTCCGCCCGCGCGCCCGCGCCGAAACCGTCTCACTCACGCTGACGATGCCGGCGCCCACGGTGAACAGTGGCGCGTTGATCATCGCGGCACGGCAGCTCACCGTCCGGCTGCTGCAACGGCCGGCGCTGCGCTACCGCCAAGTGCGGCAGCTCCGGCTGCAGCTCTCGCTGCTCGGCGGCGGGAGCTGGCAGCGGACACTGACCCTGCGCGAGCCGCTGGGCGATGAGGAGACGCTCGTCTACGTGCTGCGCAAACTGATCGAGCCACTGCAGCTTGCCGCGCCAGTGGAAGACTTGACGCTGGAGTTCGCCGGGCTGACAGCAGAGACCGGCAAGCAGCGCAGTCTGCTCTTTGCGGAGCAGGCGCGGCGGCACACGCAGTTGATCGCCGCGCTGCGCCAGCTCAAGGCGCGCTTCAACGGCGAGCCGCAGATCGCCCGCGTTGTGGAGGTGGAGCCATGGTCAAGGATCCCGGAACGCCGCTACGCCCTCATCGACTACGACCTCTAGCGTCGCCGGCGCGCGTTCACGTCGAGACGGACGCGGCGGGCCACCTCTGCGCGGTGATGATCGAAGGTGAGCTGCGCGCGGTAGCCGCCGTGCAGGACCGCTGGCGCATCGATGACGAATGGTGGCGGGAGGCGCCCATCGCGAGGATGTACTACGAATTGCGGCTGGAGGGCGACCGTGTGGCGACAGTCTACCGGGATCTCGCGGAGGGCTCGTGGTGGCTGCAACGGTATAACTGACATGCCAGGGCCTGACCACCGCTATCGTGCCGAGCTGCATCTTCACTCATGCTGGTCGCTCCTCGACGGCGCGTCGAGCAGCGAGGAGTTGGTGCTGCGTGCCAAGGAGCTGGGCTACGAGGCGATCGCGCTTACCGACCACGACGGGCTCTACGGCTCGATGGAGTTCGCGCAGGCGGCGAAAGCCTTCGGCATCCGCGCCATCACCGGCGCTGAGGTAACGCTGGCCAACGGCCATCACCTCACCCTGCTCGCCGAAACGTCTGTGGGGTACGGCAACCTGTGTCGGCTGATCTCCGCGGCCCACCTGGCTGGGAAGCGCAAGGAGCCCCTTCTGCCCCTGGATGTGCTGGCGCGGCACAGCCGTGGGCTGATCGCGCTTACAGGCTGCAAACGTGGCGAGGTGCCGACGCTCGTCGCCGCAGGTGACATGACGGCGGCCGATGCGGCGCTATCACGTTATGTCGCCTGGTTTGGCCGTAGCAATGTCTACGTTGAGCTACAGCAGAACCTCGTCCATGGCGATACCGCGCGCTGCCGTCAGCTCATCGAGTTGGCACGCCGCCATGGCCTGCGCTATGTCGCGACGAACGACGTGCACTACCACGAGCGCGAGCGTCACCGCCTTCAAGACGTGATGGTGGCGATCCGTCACCGCAGCACGTTGGAAGCGTCGCATCGAGAGCGGCGTGCGAACTCCGAGTACTACCTGAAGCCACCGGCGGAGATGGAGGAGCTATTCGCCGCATGGCCGGAGGCGATCGAGGAGAGTGGGCGCATCGCCGCCCGCTGCACCTTCGACCTTTCGACGGACCTGGAGTACCACTTCCCGGACTACGCGACGCCCGATGGTTCGACAGCCGACGTCTACCTGGAGACGGTCTGCCGGCGAGCGGCGCGCGAGCGTTACGGGCTCATCGGCGGCGGCATCCCGGACGCGGTGGAGGCACGTCTCCGGGAGGAGCTGCGGCTGGTGCGCAAGCACGGCCTCTCCGGCTTCTTTCTCATCTACCGCGACCTGCTGGAGCTGAGCCGGAAGGTCGCCGACGAGGTGCGTGGCAAGCACAGCGCGCGCAGCAGATCCGGGCTGCCGCCGGGGCGCGGCCGCGGCTCCTCCGTCAGCTCCATCCTTTGCTATCTCATCGGCCTGTCGCACGTCGACCCGATCAGGCACAACCTCTTCCTCGGCCGCTTTCTCAGCGACGAGATCGCGTCCGTCCCGGATATCGATCTCGATTTCCCGCGCGACATCCGGGAGCGGCTCATCCTGCGCGTCTACGAGACGTTTGGTCACGACCACGCTGCACTCGTCGCCAGCTTCCCCACGTACAAGCTACGCAGCGCCATTCGCGATGTCGGCAAAGCGTTGGGCATCGCCGAAAGCGAACTGGACCGGCTGGCGAAGCGCGCTGGTTGGGGCGGCGGCGGCGACATCGCAGCCGAGATGGCGATGTACCCCGAGTATGCCGGCAGGATTGCAGCGCCGATCTGGCGCGACCTGATCGCGCTGGCCGGTCAGATCTCCGGTTTTCCGCGCCATCTTAGCCAGCACGTCGGCGGCATGGTGATCTCCACCAAGCCGATCATCGAGCTGGTGCCGGTCGAGCGCGCCGCGATGCCGGGGCGCTTCATCTGCCAGTGGGACAAGGACTCGGTCGATGACGCGCGCTTCATCAAGATCGATTTCCTCGCGCTCGGCATGCTTTCGCTCGTGGAGGAGTGCTCTGACCTCATCGCGGAGCAGCATGGCCACATCGAGGATCTGAGCCGCATCGATTTCAACGATGCCGCCGTCTACGACATGATCTGCGCGGCGGACACGGTCGGTGTGTTCCAGATCGAGAGCCGGGCGCAGATGCAGATGCTGCCGCGCACGCGCCCGCGCTCGATCGAAGACCTGACGGTGCAGGTGGCGATCGTCCGGCCGGGGCCGATTGTGGGCGGCGCCGTCAACCCGTACGTGCGCCATCGCCAGGCGCAGCTCACCGACCCGGACTTCAAGCCGCCATTCGACCACCCCAGCCTGGAGCTGGTGCTGGGCGAGACGCTGGGCGTGATCCTCTACCAGGAGCAGGTCCTGCAGGCGGCGATCGCGGTGGCCGGATTCACGGAGGGGCAGGCCGAGGCGCTACGGCGCGCGATGAGCCGCAAGCGCTCGCGCGAGAACATGGGTCGGTTCCTGGAGTTGTTCCTTGCCGGCGCGCGCAGCCGTGGTGTGGCCGACGACGTCGCAAAGACGGTGTTCGAGAAGATCATCGCCTTCGCCGAGTTCGGTTTTCCGAAGAGCCACTCCGCCGCTTTCGCCTTCCTCGCGTACCAGTCGGCGTGGCTGCGGCGCTACTACCCGGTGGAGTTCACGTGCGCGCTGCTCAACGCCCAACCGATGGGGTTCTACCCGCCGCACGTGCTGGTGCACGATGCGAAGCGCCACGGCGTCACCATTCTGCCGCCGGAGGTCAACCGAAGCGGCGCGATGTGCACCGTCGAAGAGGGGGCGCTCCGCATCGGCTTCGGCTACGTGCGCGGCGTCGGGGCCGACATGGCACAGGCCATGGCCGGCGAACGCGCGCGCAACGGCGACTACGCCTCGCTCGCAGACTTCATGCGCCGGAATGCGATGCCTCGTCCTGCGACCTCCTATTCACGGCCAGCGGAGCTGCCCGGCGCGCTCTGGACCGAAGGGCGGCCGCCTGTGTTGCGGCTGGAGGTGGTAGAGCACCTGATGCAGGTCGGCGCGTTCGATGCGTTCGGCCTGCACCGGCGAGAGCTGTTGTGGCAGGCGGGATTGCTCTACCGGCCCACCGGCGCGCAGACTGCGCTGCCGCTTCCCGTTGAACAGGACTGCGTCAAGCTCGGTGACCTGACTACCTGGGAGCGCATGACGGCCGACTACCGTCTCCTCTCCATGTCACCCGGCCACCATCCGATGGCGCTGATCCGGCCGCACCTTGGCGAGTCGATGCCCTCTCTACACCATCTTCATCAGATGCCAGATGGCGAGCGCGTGTGCCTGCCGGGCATGGTGGTCTGCCGCCAGCAGCCGGGCACGGCAAAGGGGTTCGTCTTCTTGTTGCTGGAGGATGAATACGGCATGGTGAATGTCATCGTGTCGCCCTGGCTGCACCGCGAGCAACGGGCTCTCGTACGCGGAGAGGCCTTCGTCATCGTCCAAGGCACGCTGCAACGGCGGGAAGGCACGATCAACGTGCTGGCCGAGCATTTCATGCCGCTGCCAGTGCCGTATGCGATGCAGGCGCCAGTGTCACATGACTTTGGCTGAGGGGATGCGTGGCTCTCACGAGGACGCGATCCGCGCGCTCACGCCGAACCGCCGGTGCGGCATGAGCGTATCGCGCCAGCGGGCGCAGGCATGCGATTCCACGCCTGCAGCGGTGCATTGCACCACACGCCCAGAATCGGCACGCGACTCATCTCAGGGCCTTACGCCGCGTTCACGCCACACGACGCTCAGGTCGGTAAGCTAAGCCATGCAGCGCACGATCGTGCATGCGGATCTGGATGCGTTCTACGCATCGGTCGAGCAGCTTGACCACGAGGAGCTGCGCGGGCGGCCGGTGGTGGTGGGTGGGCCTGCCGAATCGCGCGGGGTCGTGGCGGCCGCGTCGTACGAGGCGCGTCGGTTCGGCGTGCGGTCCGCCATGCCGATGAGCCGCGCGCTGCGCCTTTGTCCCGACGCCGTCCGCGTCGGGCCGCGTTTCGCCCGCTACGGCGAGCTCTCGGCGCAGGTGATGGCGATCTTCCGCGCGCTCACGCCCCTGGTGGAGCCGCTGTCGCTCGACGAAGCGTACCTGGACGTGAGCGCGATCGCACGGGACGCCGGCGACGGCGAGCGCATCGGAGGCGGGCTGAAGCGCAGTGTGCGGGAGGCGACCGGGCTGACGCTGTCGGTAGGCGTTGGAACGAACAAGACCGTGGCAAAAATCGCATCGGATCTGGGGAAGCCGGACGGGTTGCTGGTGGTGCCAGCCGGTACTGAGGCGGCGTTCCTGGCGCCGTTGCCAGTGCGGGCGCTGTGGGGCGTCGGGCCGAAGACGGAAGCGCTCCTGACAAGCGCGGGCATCGCGAAGATCGGCGACCTGGCGGAGCGCGGCGCGACGGCCGCACGGGTGCTCGGCCCGCACGGAGAGGCGCTGCACCAGCTGGCGCGCGGCAACGATGAACGGGCTGTCGAGACGGCCCACGATCGCAAATCCGTGGGCGCAGAGACCACGTTCGCCAACGACCTTGCAGACGGCCCGGAGTTGCGGACGGCGCTTGGCGAGATCGTCGAGCAGGTCGCGCGGGGGATGGCGCGCGAGCGGGTGCGAGCGCGCACCGTGGCGATCAAGCTACGCTACGCGAACTTCAAGACGATCACGCGGCAGACGAGCCTGGTGACACCGGCGGATGACACCGCGACTCTGCGACGCCTATCCGAGCAGTTGCTCGACCGACACGCGCGGCCGGGCGACCGCTTTCGGTTGCTGGGGATGCACTGTTCGAACCTCGTCAGAGCATCAGACGCGGCGCAGGGCGTCCTGTGGCATGGCGCCGGGAATCACAGCGACGATGCTGGGGTTCCGGCGTGACGATGGCGCCCGCGTGACGCGTGGCGCGATCATGGTGACGTTCTGCCTGGAAGTCGGCGCACGTGACGGCGTAAAGGCGCCACGCCACGGGCTTCGGGTCCGTCGAGGTGGAGGATGTGCGCGTGATCCCGCGGCGCTGATCGCATGAGGATGTGGTGCGGTCCGTGTGCGACGACGCCGCGGCAATCCGGGCGCTTGTCCGAGTCGGGCCGGAGCGTGCTTGTGCCGGCCGCGGGCGTGGGCTACCCGGCGGCGAGATGGAGGCGCCGCTGCGCGATCTGCGCGTACTCGGCGACGTTCTCGATGAGCAGCCACCGGCGAGAGTTGCGCTGCGCGGCGAGGGCGAGCGTGCCGGCGCCGCCGAACGGGTCGAGGATGAGATCGCCGGGCTTTGAGGCCAGCAGCACCGCACGCTCCAAGAGCGCGAGTGGCTTCTGCGACGGGTGCTTGCCGGCGGCGCGCTCGCGCTTCGACGTGACGGGGAAGTCCCACACGTTGCGCATCTGCTTGCCGCCGTTCATCTCCTTGGCATCCCAGTAGTTGAAGGTCCATCCCGTCGCGCGGGCGGGCGTTTCGTTCACGGCCCAGATGATCTGCTCGGTGCTCTCGGTGAGCGTGCGAGCGGTAATGTTCGGTTGGGCGTTGGGCTTGAACCAGACGACAGAGTTGAGGATGCGGCGATCCAGGACGTTCTGGAGGATAAAGCCGAGTTGGTAGACGTTGTGATAGGTGCCGAAGACGAGGATGTTGCCATTCGGTCTGACGACGCGGGCGACCTCGGTCAACCAGGCGACGTTGAAGGCGAAGAAGTCGTCCTTCGTGAAGGCGTCCCAGCGCTCCTGCATGGTCACGTGCGACGAGAATGCCCAGGCGAGACCGTTCTTGCCTTTTCTGCCGCTGCCGGAGCCGATATTAAACGGCGGATCGACGATGCAGTGGTCGATGCAGCCGTCGGACCAGGAGCGCATCTCCGCGAGGCAGTCGCCGGTGATGATGCGGTTAGGGGCAGGCGCGCCGCGCTGGAGACGAACGGGCGAGGCTGGCTGCTGCCGGAGACGGCGGGCGGGGCGGGCGACGGGCTGCACCATGCGGCCATTAGATCAAGGGGTCAGCTTGGGCGCTGTCAGGGAAAACCCGCGGATCCGCGGGGGGATACCCCTAAATGAGCAAGCGGGGACAATCGGCGAGGCGGGAGGCGAACGGGCGGGGCCTGCGTCAATACACGTCGCGGAGGTCGAAGCGAGGCCCGTCCTTGCAGACCAACTTCGTGGCGCGCCCGCCGCGTACGCGCACCTCTACAGCGCAGCCGTAGCAGATGCCCGTGCCGCAGGCCATGCGCTCTTCGAGCAGGGCCTGCACGGAACGGCGGACGTTGGACGCTCGGGCGACCTCGGCCAAGGCGCGAAACATCGGCGTGGGGCCGCAGGCGAAAGCTTGATCGCACCACGGCAGCAGTTCAGCGAAGGGCTGTGTGACGAAGCCGCTTCGGCCAGCGGAGCCGTCGTCCGTCGTGACGATGACCTCCACCTGCGGATGGAGGAGTTGCGCAGGGAAGATGCGCCCGGCGTCACGGGCGCCGACGATCATCGTGACGTTGAGGCCGTGCGCGACGGCATCGTCCGCGAGCCAGACGAGCGGGGCGACACCGATGCCGCCGGCGACGAGGAGGAGGTTGCGCGACGACCGACCGACCCGGAAGCCATGGCCGAGGGGGCCCCAGCAGTACACGCGGTCGCCGGGCCGCCTTCGCGCGAGCCACGCGGTGCCCCGGCCGACGACGTCGTACAGGATGCTCCACTCGGGACCGTGTGCGCCGTCGCGGACCCGGTGGTAGGACATGGGACGCGGGAGGAGGGGGTCCGTTGTCTGCTGCCGATCGCTGCTGGTCGGACAGGGGTCGTCGTCACAGCGCAGCATGAGGAACTGCCCGGGTGCGGCGCCGTTACCGACGGCCGGCGCACGGAACCACGTGATGTAGGTGTCGGCGTAGAGCCGCTGGTTCTCGATCACCTCGGCGTAACCGACCTTCACCCGCCGACTCCGTCCCGATACTCGGCGAGGGGCCGGACCTGGTAGGCCTGATTGCCGCCGCTGCTCATGGCGGCGACGAAGGCACCGACGGCGGCGCGGGCGGTATCGACGCTCGTGAAGCAGGGGATGCGACGTTCGGTAGCGGCTCGACGGATGTAGAAACCGTCGCGCAACGTCCCAGTGTAGCGACCCTCCGGCGTGTTTATGACACAGGCGACGGAGCCGTCATTGATGACGTCGAGCACGTTAGGACGGACCTCGTTGAGACGCTTGGTGACCTGCTGGACAGGCAGTCCAAGGGCGGCGATCATGCCAGCGGTGCCTTCGGTGGCGTACAGGCGGAAGCCCGCGTCGTGGAGCTGGTGGATCACGGGGAGCATCTGCGTCTTGTGATTGTCGGCGATGCTGAGGAGGACGCCGCCGCCGGCGGGCAGTGCGAGGTCGGCCGAGAGCAGCGCCTTGGCGAGGGCGGCGGGGAAGTCAGCATCGATGCCCATAACCTCGCCGGTGGACTTCATTTCCGGGCCGAGATAGGTATCGACACCGATGAGCTTTGACATCGAGAACACGGGCGCTTTAACGGCGACCAGCTTGCGGCGCGGCCAAAGTCCGGGCTCGTACCCCTGGTCGCTCAACGTGCGGCCAAGCATGATGTTGACGGCGATCTGCACCATGGGAACACCGGTAACCTTCGAGAGGAAGGGCACCGTGCGCGACCCGCGGGGGTTCACCTCCAGCACGAAGACATCGGACTCGGCGGGACGCGCCGGATCATCTGACGGCATGATTACGTACTGCACATTAACGAGCCCGCGGGCGTTCAGCGCGACACCGATACGTGTCGTGTACTCGACGATGCTCGACACCTCCGCTTCGGTCAGGTGGATGCCGGGGTACACGGCCATCGAATCACCGGAGTGCACGCCAGCACGCTCGATGTGCTCCATGATGCCGGGAATGAGCACCTGCGTGCCGTCGCAGATCGCGTCGACCTCCACCTCCTTGCCTTCGAGATACTTATCGATGAGGATCGGCTTCCCTTCGGCTACCTCTGCGGCCTGTTGCACGAATCGAGCCAGCTCGCTGGGGTTTTGCACGATCTCCATCGCGCGGCCGCCGAGGACGTAGCTGGGCCGCACGAGAACCGGGTACCCCAGCAGTTCGGCGGTCTGAATGGCGTCTTCGACACGCAGGACCGCGGCGCCTGGCGGCTGCGGAATGCCGAGTGCCGAAAGAAACTCTTCGAAGCGGCGCCGGTCTTCGGCGAGGTCGATGGTCTCGAACGAGGAGCCGATGATAGGAGCGGCGGCGTTGTGCAGTGGCCCTGCAAGGTTGATGGCCGTCTGGCCGCCGAACTGGACGATAGCGGGAGGGAGCTCGCCACCGCCTTCGGCGCCATCGCCCGCCTCGTTCTCCAGAATGTCCCGCACTGACTCCTCGTCGAGCGGCTCAAAGTAGAGCCGATCGCTGGTATCGAAGTCGGTCGAGACGGTCTCTGGGTTCGAGTTGGCCATGATCGACTGGTAGCCGGCGCGCTCCAGGGCCCACGAGGCGTGGACCGAACAGTAGTCGAACTCGATCCCCTGACCGATGCGGATGGGACCGGAGCCAATGACGAGTGCCTTCTTGCCAGGCCGCGGGATGGCCTCATTCTCTTGTTCATAGGTGCTGTAGAAGTAGGGCGTGGACGCGTCGAACTCCGCAGCGCAGGTGTCCACCATCTTGTAGACAGGACGGATGTCCCATTGTTCGCGGAGGGCGCGGACTTGCTCGGGGAGGCGGTCGCCGAGGCGGGCGATCTGCTTGTCCGAGAAGGCCATGCGCTTGGCGGCACGGAGAAGCTCAGGCGTAAGCGGCTCGGCGAGGAGGCGCCGCTCCATATCCACGATGTTCGTCAGCTTATGGAGGAACCACGGATCGACGCCCGTGCGACGGGACAGATCGGCGAGATCGGTGCCCTGGCGGAGGGCCGACATGATCGACCAGAGGCGTTCGTCGGTGGCGTGCAGGGGGCGCTCGGCGTGCTTCCCCTGCCAGGTGGGGTCATCCCACTGGAGGGTGCGGCCGCCGACCTCCAGGGAGCGCACAGCCTTCTGCAGCGCGCCTTCGAAGGTGCGGTCAATGGCCATCACCTCACCGGTCGCCTTCATCTGCGTTCCGAGGGAGCGGTCGCCGAAGGGGAACTTGTCGAACGGCCAGCGGGGGATCTTGACGACGACGTAGTCGAGCGCCGGCTCGAAGGCGGCGGTGGTGCGAGCGGTGACAGCGTTCGGGATCTGGTCGAGGGTCTTGCCGATCGCGATCTTCGAGGCAACGCGGGCGATCGGATAACCCGTGGCCTTGCTGGCGAGGGCAGAGCTGCGCGAGACGCGCGGGTTGACCTCGATGACGTAGTACGGCGGGAGCGCGTCGCGGTGCGGTACGGCCCACGGCGTCGTCTCCGGGTTCGGTGCAAGGGCGAGCTGGACGTTGCAGCCTCCTTCGATGCCGAGCGCGGTGATGATCTTGAGCGACGCCGTGCGGAGCATCTGGTACTCCTTGTCGGACAGCGTCTGGCTGGGCGCGACGACGATGCTGTCGCCGGTGTGGACGCCCATAGGATCGAAGTTCTCCATGTTGCAGACGGTAATCACGTTGCCGGCGCCGTCGCGCATCACCTCGTACTCGACTTCCTTCCAGCCGAGCAGCGATTGCTCGACGAGAACCTGGCCGATCGGGCTTGCGGCGATTCCGCCCTCGACGATACGCAGGTACTCTTCGCGGCTATGCGCGATGCCGCCGCCGGTGCCTCCGAGCGTGTAGGCGGGACGAATGACCGCCGGCAGCCCGATCTCGTCGAGGGCGCGGCGGGCCGCGTGCTCGTCGGTGACGATCAAGGACTTCGGCGTGGGCTCACCGATCTCATCGAGCATCTGGCGAAAGAGCTCCCGATCCTCCGCCTTGCGCACCGCCTCCAGCGGGGTACCGAGCAGCCGCACGTTGTAGGTATCCAGCACGCCGGCGTCGTGGAGGGCGACGGCCATATTGAGGCCCGTCTGTCCGCCGAGGGTAGGCAGGAGGCCGTCAGGGCGCTCCCGCTCGATGATGCGGGAGATGACATCCACCGTAATTGGTTCGATGTAGACGATATCGGCGACGTCCTCGTCCGTCATGATCGTCGCGGGATTGGAATTGACGAGGACGGAGACCACGCCCTCTTCGCGCATGGCCTTGCAGGCCTGCGTGCCGGCGTAGTCGAATTCGGCGGCCTGCCCGATGATGATGGGCCCCGAGCCGATGATGAGGACCTTCGATGGTTTGTTCACGCGTATCGGACATCCAAGGTTGCTCGCTTGCCGGTCGTGGTGCGCGCCATCAGCGGCGCCTCGCGATGGGTCGCTGGCCGCGGTTGCGCTCATCGAGTTGACGGTCGAGCACGCGCGATCCTCCCAGGCGGTTGGCGATGGCCGCGCCAGTTGCGAAGGCCGCTCCGACCGTAGCAGTGAAGGCGAGGTAGATCGGCGTCGGAGTGGCCATCAGGAGGACGGCGAGGACGCCGTTGGCCACCCCAGCGATCGCGAAGGCGATCGCGTACCCGTACCACTCCATAATCCAGTCGCCGTTCCAGCGCCACGCAAGAAAGCCCAGTCCGATGCCTGCGGCGGTGACTGCGATCGCCAGCGCCCATCCTCCGAGCATCGCCAACACGGCGCGGCCGTGCTCATGGTCCCAGTTGTAGAACGGCCAGACACTCGCGGTGATGAGGATGATTGGGCCAGCGACGATGGCCATGGCGGCGACACACTGGGCGCCAAAGGCGAGGCGCCCGTACACATCAATGCTCTTCATCATCTCGTCGAGCCGGATGTCGGAGTTCATCGACCTTCTTCGCCGCTAGACCAGCGGGAGTTCAAAGCGAGCGTCCGGATTGTAGATGGGCACCAGGGCACCGATGCTGGAGAGGAAGGAGAGGGCAATTTCGTTGTCCTGGGGGAGACGGCCGCGAATGCGCTTATAGCCCTTGTCCCGGGCGAAGCCGAGGGCGTACTCCGCCAGCGAGGTGCCGATGCCACGGCGCCGCACGGAAGGGATCATCCAGACGCCGAGGACCACGGTGTCCGGCTCGAGCGTGCTGTAATCGAGCGCGCAGAAGCCCACGACCTCGCCCTCGATGATCGCGAGGAAGGCGCCCCCTTCGCCGCCAAGGCGGGAGAGCCACGTGCGCACCTCGTCGGGCGTGAGGGCGCGATCGAATCCGACTGGATTGGGCTCGTGGAGGACCACTTCGATGACGTGCGCAATGGCCTGAGCGTCGTTGATCGTGGCCTGACGATAGGTCGGTTCGGTCTGGACATTGGTCCCGCTCACGATGACCTCCTTGCGGCTACGAGCCGCGAACTGGGGCGGTGGCCCTGACCATTTCGAGAAAGCGGTCGAACAGATACAGGTTGTCGAGGGGCCCCGGCGATGCCTCCGAGTGGTACTGAATCGTCATGACCGGTTCCCTCCTGTGGCAGAGCCCTTCGACAGTGCCGTCGTTGACGTGGCGGTGGCTGACGACGACATCGGAATCCAGGCCATCCTCGCCAACCGCGTACCCGTGGTTCTGGGCCGTGACATAGACGCGGCCAGTGGCTTCGTCTCGCACGGGATGGTTGGCGCCACGATGTCCGAACTTCAGCTTGAACGTGCTCGCACCGAACACCCGTCCCAGCACCTGGTGTCCGAGACAGATCCCCATGATCGGCACCTTGCCGACGATCCCGGCTGCAGTCCTGGCTGCATAGTCGAGCAGGGCGGGGTCGCCGGGCCCAGGCGAAAGGAGAACGCCGTCCGGTCGCAAGGCCAGGATGTCGGCCGACGACGACTGGCAGGGCACGGCAATCGGCGTGCAACCGAGGCGGCGAAGAATGCGAAGGATGTTGTACTTCACGCCGAGGTCGAGAACGATGACGCGCGGCGCCCCGGGCGGGGTGTGCGACGCGCCATCCGGCTGATACTCGTACATCTGCGGCGTGCTGACCCCGGGCACGAGGTCGGTCACACCGTAGCGTGGCGCGTCTCGGAGCCGGGTGAGCGCCTGATCAGGGGACTCATCATGGGTGACGGTGCCCATCATGACGCCGGCGCTGCGGAGCCTGCGGGTGAGGGCGCGGGTGTCGACCCCGGCGATGCCGGGGACGCCGTTCTCTTCGAGGTACTGGTGGAGCGTGCGCTGCGAGCGCCAGTGGCTCGGGACGGCGCAGTCCTCGCGGACGACGAATGCGCGCACCTGGATGCGGCGGGACTCGACGTCGTACTCGTTGACGCCGTAGTTGCCCTGCAACGGATAGGTCATCACGAGCACCTGCTCGGAGAAGGAAGGGTCGGTGAGGGCCTCCTGGTAGCCGGTCATGGCGGTGCAGAAGACGACCTCCCCGTGGGAGCGGACGGGGGCGCCGATCGCGTCACCCCTGAAGGTGGTGCCGTCTTCGAGGACGAGGAGGGCGCGAGTCACGAGCGTACCCCCGTTTCCTCGTGGACGATGCGGCCGGCGGCGATGGTCGCGACGACGCGACCCGTGAGGCGCACTCCGGCCAGCGGTGTGTTCTTCCCTTTGGAGACGAACCGCGCCGGATCAACGATCCAGCTGGACTCCGGATCGAGAAGCACAACGTCGGCCGGCGCGCCGGTCGCGAGCGTGCCAAGGCCGCGGACATGGCGGTCGAGCCCGAGGGCGCGAACCGATCCCGCGGTAAGTCGGTGGATGAGTGCAGGCAGGGTGATCGTCCCATCGAGTACGAGGCGCATACAGAGACCGAATGCGGTCTCCAGGCCGCTGATACCAAAGTCGGCCTCGTCGAACTCGCAGAGCTTGTCGGTGACGGCGTGCGGTGCGTGATCGGTCGCAATGCAGTCGATGGTGCCATCGGCGAGGGCCTCGATACACGCGGCAATATCGTCGCGCGAGCGGAGCGGCGGGTTGACCTTGGCAGCGGTCTCGTACAGCAGCTCCGCGGACTGCAGACAGCCGAACGCCACCGTCTCCTCGGAGAGCGTGAGATGATGCGGTGTGACCTCGGCCGTCACGCGTACGCCGCGTTCCTTTGCGCGGCGTAGCTCTTCGATCGCGCCACGGGTGCTGACGTGCGCGATGTGGAGGTGCGCGCCCGTGGCCTCGGCAACGGCGATGTCGCGAGCAACCGCGGCGGCTTCGGCAGCTGCCGGGGCGCCGCGCAGGCCGAGGAGCGTGGCCACCCAGCCTTCATTCATAACGGTGTCCCGTGACAGGGACGGGTCTTCGCAGTGGTCGATCACCGGCAGACCGAAATCATTCGCGTACTCGAGTGCTCTGCGAAGCAGCGTTGAGTCGGCAATGGGAGAGCCATCGTCGCTGAAAGCGACGCAGCCGACCGCGGCCAAATCGCCGAGCTCCGCGAGCTCCTCGCCGCGACGGCCCTTGCTGACGGCGCCAATGGGCAGCACGCGCACGACACCACGCGCTGCCCCCTCGCGCAGTACGTGCTCGACAATGGATCGGCTGTCCATCGGCGGCACGGTGTTCGGCATGGCGCACAGGGTGGTGAATCCGCCGCGGGCGGCCGCGCGCGTGCCGGACTCAATGTCTTCCTTGTATTCAAGGCCCGGATCGCGGAGGTGCGCGTGCAGGTCGACGAAGCCAGGCGCGACGACGAGGCCGCTCGCGTCGATTTCGCGGGCGGGGCCCGTCGCGGCGCCAGCGGTCGAAACGATGCGGCCATCCTCGATCGCGACGTCGCCGACGGCATCAGCACCGGGCGCCGGATCGATGATGCGACCGCCGCGGATGATGATGCGGTCGCTCACAGCGCCCCCTTCGCGGCGGCGCGGGCCTGGCGGGTGTTGCCTCGGGTGATGAGCCAGAGCACAGCCATGCGGACGGCGACGCCATTCTGGACCTGCTCCTCGACGTGGGACTGGAGTCCGTGGGCGACTTCGTGGGAGATCTCGACGCCCTCGTTCATGGGGCCGGGGTGCATGACGAGCGCGCCGGGCTTCGCGCGGGCGAGGCGAGTTGCGTTGACCTGGTAGAGGCGCGAGTACTCCCGGGCGCCGGGCACGAAGCCTCCGTGCATGCGCTCGTTCTGCATCCGAAGCGCCATAACGACGTCGGCATCGACGATCGCGCGGTCGAGGTCCGTCTCGACGCGAACGTTGGGAAGTTGACCCTCGAGATGCCGGGACAAGCCCGCCGGGAGTAGGGTGGTTGGTGCGCACACGGTCACATCGGCGCCGAGAGTTGTGAGGGACCAGATGTTGGAGCGGGCGACGCGGCTGTGGAGGACATCACCGACGATGACGACGCGGCGGCCGCGCACATCGCCGAAGGCAGCACGCATGGTGAAAAGGTCGAGCAGGGCCTGGGTGGGATGGGCGTGGAGGCCGTCGCCAGCGTTAACGACGCTGCACTCCGCGTGGCGGGCTGCCAGATAGGGTGCGCCGGAGCGGCCGTGGCGCATCACAAGCACATCGGCACCCACCGCTTGCAGCGTCTTGACCGTATCGACCAGCGACTCACCCTTGGTGACGCTGCTGGAGGCGGAGGCGACATTGATGACGTCGGCGCCGAGCACCTTGGCGGCGAGCTCAAAGGACGCCCGCGTCCGGGTGCTGTTCTCGTAGAAGAGCGTCACGATGGTGGTGCCGCGCAGGGCGGGAACACGCGGAACCTCGCGCCGGAGGATTTCGTTCATCGCGTCGGTGGTGGCCATCACGAGTTCGAGCTCGTCAGCGGAAAAGGAATCGAGGTCGAGCAGGTGGTGGCGGCGCCACGCGCCATCGGAGACAGCAGGAGCAGCGAGGCTTCCAGGGGCATCGCCGGCGGAGGGCTCGAGCGGCCGGATGGCGGTCATCTCGACACTTCCACTTCTTCGGCAGCGGCCACGCGGACGTACTCTTCGGCGTCGGTCTCCTCGAGGCGGACCCGCACGTCGTCGGTCCGAGACGTAGGGATGTTCTTGCCGACGAAGTCGGCGCGGATGGGCAGCTCGCGGTGGCCCCGGTCAACGAGAACGGCGAGCTGGATGCGCTCGGGGCGCCCGTAATCGATCAGTGCGTCAAGCGCGGCGCGGACGGTACGGCCGGTGTAGAGGACGTCATCGACGAGGACGACGCGCTTGCCGGCGACGGAGGGGACGTCGCTGGGCTGGATATTCACGGCCGGGCCACGCTGAGTTAGGTCGTCCCTGTAGAGGCCAACGTCGAGCGTTCCGACCGGGATCACTGCGCTTTCGAACTCGCGAATGGCGTTGGCTATGCGATGTGCAAGGGGCACGCCGCGGGTCAGCATGCCGACGAAGACGAGGTCATCGGTACCGCGATTGTGCTCCACAATCTCGTGGGCGATGCGGGTGATGGCGCGGCGGATGTCATCGGGAGACATGACGAAGGCGTCGCGCATCAAGAAGCCTCCAATCCGGCGAGCGGGTTAGAGGCTGTAGCGGCGTCAGGTGACGCGAAGCACACCGGGTGCGTAGCCATGACCAAGATCCTTTCCGGCCTCACGGGACCGGATTAAAGGTCGGGACGCGTTGGAGAGATGATAGATCGCTTCGCCGCGATCAACAAGCCTGCGTTATGCGCGTACCCGACGCTGCCAGAACAGCGCACCGGCAGCGGCCATGACGCCAAGGGAGATCATGCGATGCGCGAGCACCGTCACCTGCGCCCAATCGAACATGACTTCAGCGGGCCGGCGGGCTACAAACATGGTGACGATGCCGAGGCGAGCCGGGTCGAGGGCATCGGGGAACTCCCAAGCCATAAAACCGGCGAGCAGCACACCCGCGAAGCCGGCGGACCACAGGGCGGCAGCAGGAACCAATCGCAACCACCGCAGGCTCCGAGGGAGCATCACCGCTGCGATCCCCTCGGGCGCGAACGCCGCGATCACAGACAGGGCGACCCGCGGTGAGGCCCCCTGACAGACCAGGAAGGTGTCCTCCCAGAACGCCGGTGCGAACTTCTTCTTGAAATGGGCGAGGGAGGCGAAGTTGTACACGGGATTCGCTCTTGCGCGGAGGGCGCGAAACAGCAACGTCAGCACACGGAAGGTCCCGTATGGCTGCTGCACGGCGTTGTGAAGCGGCGCGGTACCAAGGCTGAGCAGGGCGAGCCCCGAGTCGCGGGCGGCGCGGCGCGCGTGATCGATAAGCAGCTCGCTCGTGCCGTACGGCGCGTCCGGGCGGCGCAGTTGTTCTTCGATGTACAGAAGTCCGCGCGCGGGCGCCAGTGAGCACGTGAGCACGGCGACGATACGGTCATCGTGGCTGGCGATGAAGATGCGCTTCTTCTCGCGGAGCGCGAGGGGACGCGAGCGCAGCAGGAAGCCCATGGGGGGCGAGTTGCGGGTTGCCAGCCAGTCGCGCGCAATGGCGGTGATCTCGGAATCGACAGCAGGCGACGGGTCGCGGTACTCCTCCACGGTGACGCCGGTGCGCCGAGCAAGGTTGATGGCGGAACGCGCCTTCTTGGCGGCGTTGCCGGTGAGGCCGGAATGGGACAGGTCGAGAAATGGCTCTTCGCCAACCTTCACGACAGTCATCCCTAGGGCGGCTGCGATCTTGCCGACGCGTGCGCTTGCGCCGACGAAAGAGAACCGCCAATCGCGACCCGTACAGTAGGCGGCAAAGAGAGACAGCAGTACGGGGACGTCGGCTTCGGCACACACCGGGTCGCCACAGGCGACAGCCGTGCCGCGATGGAGTTCGAAGGCGACAAAGCCGTCCAACTCGGCGGGCTCGAAGTAGCGCCAGCCGTCGTAGAGTGTGAGCAGTGCGAGGCCGTTGTACCCGTGGGTGTCCACAAGGCGCTGCCGCCGCTCTGCGGGCGATTCAATTCTGCTCACGCGCCTGCCTCCCGGTCATGCTTCGGTTCAGTCTACGGGACACGGTTGGAGGGCACCGTACGGGGAACTGAAGATCGCGTGAAGGTTCCACGAAGGTTGCCGTAACACGTCGCGTAGCTCAGGGCGACATGGCGGAATCGAGCGCCGCTTGTAAGCTGTGATGGCAGCCGCAGCCAGCGGCTCCAGGAGGGGCGCCGCATGAGACGGCCGACGCAGATCCTCGCTTCCGCGATCATCCGATGGCCCGTCGCGATTGCTGCGGCCGCGATGTGCGTCGCGCTTGCGCTGGCGTTCGGTATTCCGCGTCTGCGCTTTGAGACGGGACAGAATACGCTCCTCGACCCAGGGTCGAAGGTGGCGATGGACAACGTCCGCTTCCAACGGCAGTTCGGCGGCGATCCGATGCTCGTGCTGTTCGAGACGCCCGCCGGCGGCCCGACGATCGAGCGGCTGTTCTCGCCGGCCAACAGCGCGCAACTGGCGCGGTTGGCGAGCGAGATGAACGCTCGCGGCGACTACCAGAGCATCCTCTCACCGCTGACGGTCCTGCGGTTCGCGCAGACGATCATCCAGCAGCGCATGATCTCGCAGCCGCAGCAGCTGGCACGCGACGAGGCAGCTGCCGAAGCAACGGCGAGGGCAGCGGCCGCCGCGCGGGGCGCGACGGCGGCGGAGGAGGACGCGGCAGCGGCCACGGCAAAGGCGCAGGTGGACGCAGCGTTCAATGCGCAGTTCGGCGCGGACGCCAAGCGTTTCCTGCAGGCGGGGGAACAGAGCCTCGACAATCCGAAGTTCGTCGAGTTCCTGTTGTACGCGCCGAACGGTGCGTTGCGGCCGGAGTTCGCGGGCGTGTTCCCGGACGCACACCACGCGCTGATGGTGGCGCGACTCAAAGGGAACCTGTCGATCGACGAGACGTCCCGTGCGGCCGCCGCGGCCCGGAGCCTGGTGGGCACGTACCATTTCGACGGCGTCTCGGCGCTCGCATCGGGGCCACCGCTGCTGATCAAGGAGATCAACGACCGGATGCGGAGCGCGCTCGTCATCATGGCAGGGCTCGCGGTAACGCTGATGGTGGGTGTGCTGTTCGGGATCTTCCGCGCCCGCTGGCGCCTGTTGTCACTGCCAGCGGTGCTGGTGGGAAGCGTTTCGGCGTTTGGCTTGATGGGATTCCTGGGCATCCCCTTGACGATGGTGACGATCTCCGGCTTGCCGATCCTGATGGGGCTGGGCGTCGACTTCGCGATCCAACTGCATAGCCGGATCGAGGAAGAGACAGCGGCCAGCGGATCCGCTGAGGAGGGGATCGCGCGGGCGTTTGCGCGTCTTGGCCCGGCGCTGGCTCTGGCGGCCCTGGCGGCCTGCGTGGGATTCCTGGTGCTCCACCTGTCGCGGGTACCGATGGTGCGTGATTTCGGATCGATGCTGGCAGTGGGCACGGTGATGGTGTTCGTGATCAGCGCCGCCCTCATCAGCACCATCCTGTACCTGCGTGAGCGCACTCGTATCGGACCAGCGCCGACGCCTGGTGCACGCATCGAAGTGGAGCGATTCGTTGGCGGGCTCACCGCACGCACGGTCGGGCGCTTCGGGCCGATTGCGCTGGTGGCGGCGGTGGTGGCGCTGGGGGGCCTGTATGTCAGCAGGCGCATTCCGACGCAGACCGACCCCGAGAGGTTCGTGCCAGCGAACAGTGCGGTCCTTCGGGATCTCCATCGCGTCAGCCAAGTCGTGGGCACGACCAGCGAGCTGGACCTCCTGATCACGACGAGTGGCGGGCGGCACGTCACGGATCAAAGCGTGCTTGACTGGATGCTGGCGTTCGAGCAGCGGCAGCGGGCGCAGCACAGCGAGCTGATGCAATCAAACAGTGTCGCGTCGTTCACGCTGTCCGTCACGGGCGCTGCGCCGACCACAGCGTCCGCAGCGCAGGTGCTATCCACCGCACCGGCGGCGCTCGTTGACATGGTAGTCAGCCCCGACCGCACGATGGCGGCTATCACGTTGGCGATCAGCGATGCGACGACGCTCGACCAGCGGAAGGCGATCACGGACGCGATCGAGCGGGACGCGAAGCCGCCGGCCGGGGTAACGGTGGCGCCGGCCGGGATCTCGGTGGTAGGTACGGCCGCCGTGGATGCGATCTCCAGCAACCGAGACTTGATGTCGCTCGTGGCAGTCGCGGCGATCTTCGTGCTGATCTTGGTGCTGTATCGAAACCCCGTGAAGGCGATTGCCCCGCTGTTGCCGGTGCTGCTGGCGCTAGGCGCGTCCGCGATGCTGCTGTACGCGCTTGGCATCTCCTACAGCCCGCTGACATCGATCTCCGGGCCATTGATTATCGCGATGGGGACGGAGTTCAACATCCTGCTCATGACGCGGTACTTCGAGGAGCGGGCTCGCGGACACCCACCCCGGGAGGCGATGTCGCGCGCGTCGTTCCGCATCGGTCGCGCAATCACCGCATCGGGGCTGACGGTGATGGGTGGCTTCGCAGCGCTCGCTCTGAGCGACTTCCCGCTGCTGGACAACTTCGGGAAGGTGACCGCGCTGAACATCGGGCTGAGCCTGCTGAGCACGTTGATCCTGCTGCCTCCCCTGCTGGTCTGGGCGGACGAGGATCATCGGTTCGCGACAACGACAGATGCGGCGACGGAGCGACGGCCGCTGTGAGCATCGCGCTGAGTTGACCGCCTCAGGCTGGCAGCGCGAGCCGGAATGTAACGCCGCCGGCAGGATCGTTGGTGGCCTCGACGGTGCCGCCGTTCAGCTCAACGAGCTGTCGTGTGATCGCGAGGCCCAGGCCGCTGCCGGATGCCGTCCGGCGAGCGCGGTCGCCGCGGAAGAATCGATCGAACACCCGCGGCAGATCATCAGGATTGATGCTTGTGCCGGAGTTGGTGACAGCACAGACGACGCGCGGCGGACTACTTCCGTTTTCGCGCCAGCCCCGAACGGCGATCGTGCCGCCTTCCGGGGTGAACTTCGCGGCGTTATCGAGGACATTGGTGAGGGCGCGCTCGAGCTTGTCCGGATCGACGCCGGACATGGTTGTATCCTCCGAAAGGTCGACCGTAACAGCGATGGCTTTCGCGCGAGTGCGCGGCTCGATGCGCCGAACGCAGCGCGACACGAGGCCTTCGAGGGGAGCGTCTTCGTGCCGGGTGACGACTTCGCCGGCATCGATCTCGCCGAGGTAGAGGAGATCGCCGAGGAGCGCGTTGACGTGCTGGGCCTCTTCGGTGATGACTTCTGCGATGTGTGCGACGTCACCGGCATCGGCCGTGCCGTCCTTCAGCGCCTGCGCGTAGCCCGTGATCGAGGTCATCGGCGTCTTGAGGTCGTGGGAGACGTTCGCCAGCAACGCGCGCATCTGAGATTCGCGTTCGCCGACGTGCTCAGCCATCACGGTAAACGAGCGCGCGAGACGGCCCACTTCATCCTCGCGGCTGACCTCCACGCGCTGGTCGAAGTCGCCCCGGGCCATCGCCTCTGAGGCGGCCGTGAGCTTGCGCACGGGCTGAGCCACCTGTCGCGCGAGAGCGAGGGTGGCGAGGAGCGCGAGGGGCATCGCAATCAGGCCAGCCAGCCCGAGGCCGGGAAGCACGCCGAGCCAGGCGCTCGCCAGCGTATCCGTCTTGACGGCGAGGATGATGCGGAAGGGCAACGGTCGTCCTGTGGACGTGACGATATGGCCAGATGCTGCCACGAGGGTGAGGTTGTGTTCGGGGAAGGCACCGGCCGGCTCCCAGGCGACATAGCCCCGCTGGAGGTCGCCGGGCGTTGAGCGGGGGATCTGAATGAGGGTGCCGCCGAGGGCGGCGCCGGTATCGTGGAGGACGACGCTCGTGTTATCGACGAGGAGGATGCGGACGTCTTGCTCCTTGGCAAGAGCATCGAGGGCGTTGGAGAACGACTGCTGGTTGCTCTGGTCCTGCTGGACGAGCGCGAAGAAGGCCTGCTGGTAGATGGCGGGCGATGCAGCAGCGACGCGATCGAGGGCCTGTTCGCGGCGCTCGTGGCGGGTACGGGCGACGAAGACGGCGCCGGCGAGCAGGAGCGCGAGCAGCATCACACCGGCCATGGCGAGAACGAGCTTCGTCTGGAAGCTGAAAACGAATCCGCGCAGCCGCGCCCTCACGCCGGGATCGCCTCCACGAGGCGGTAGCCGCTGCCCCAAACCGTCTCGATTTTCAGGCCGGATCCTTCCAGCTTGCTCCGCAGCCTCACGATGTGGACATCGACCGTGCGCATACCGTAGAAGGACGTGCCCCAGACGAGATCGAGAAGTTTTTCGCGATCCAGGGTGATATTGGCGAAGCGTGCGAAGGTCGCGAGGAGGTCGAACTCCTTCGGCGTCAACGTGACGGTCTCTCCCTTGATGAGGGCGGTGCGATTGCGGACGTCCATGCGCAGCTCGCCAATGGCGATGCGCTCGCCGGCGGGTTCCGCGGTGGCGCGGGTCCGACGCAGGACGGACTGGACGCGAGCGACCAGCTCGGTGGGATTGAACGGCTTGGTCACGTAGTCATCGGCGCCGAACTGTAAGCCGGCGACCTTATCGACATCGGACGAGCGGGCAGTGAGGAAGATCACGGGAGTCTCACTCCGCTTTCGGAGATTGCGGATGATCTGCAGACCGTCTGGTCCAGGCATCATGATGTCGAGGACGGCCAGGTCAAAGGGCTGCTCCCTCAGGAGGCGCTGGGTTTCATTGCCATCGCGGGCGATGGTGATCTCGTAGCCGGCCTTGGTGAGGTACATACGGACGAGGTCGGCGATGTGGCGATCGTCGTCGGCGACGAGGATGCGTTGCTGAGTCTCGGCGGTCTCGTTCATAGATATTGCGCCTCCGGTGAAGAGAAACGGCAGAGGCGGAGCGCCTCTGCCGTCTTGTTGCCCCTACCCGCGGTCGAACGCGCCCAACGGTCCCGCGCCTTGCGGGTGGGGCGTGGTTCCTGGCGTCATCGGCACGATCGGGCCGTTGGGTGTCATGCCACGGAAGCCGTGCCGGCCGAGGAAGTGGCTGTCAATGAGTTGGTCAATGTGGCCGCTGAGCATGGAGAGCGCGCTGTCCTCCTGCTTCTGCGTAATGTCCTGGTTCTTAACGGCCTGGTCCAGCTTCGCCTTAGCCTCTCCCGTGATGAAGGTCTTCAGTTGATCGCGGGTCTTGCCGTGGCCCTGCGCGACCGTCGCGAGGGTGGCGCCATTGGCAGAGAGCTCCGTCTTGAGCTGGGCCAGCGGGATGCCTAGGAAATCCGCTAGCTTCTGCGACTCTTGTCCGAGCGCGAAGCCGAATCTCGGAAAGCCTTTGGCGTGCATGCCAGAGCCAGGGCCGAAGCCAAACGTCCCATTGTCGACCCGGTTGTTGAGCCCCTGTTGGATCCGATCAGCCGGCTGCTGCGTGAGGTCACCGTTCGCGACCTGACTCTTCAGTTGGTCCGAGCTCGCGCCCTTGATCGCGTCCTGCAGCTTGGGCGTCGAGATTCCGAGCTTCTGCGCTACCCGGTCCAAGAACGTCGTGCCGGTGCCGGGGGTGCCGGGGGTCTGGGCAAGTACGGCGCCGGCGCCCGCCAGCACCAACACGAACCCTGCCGCCGCGGCGATCCATACCTTTTTCGTCCGAGTCATTGCCAAGGATCTCCATGTCATTAAAGGGTGCCAGACAGGGTCATAGTACCGGCCAGAGGCTCCGGGGAGGTGTTTCGAACCG
>DASQHL010000067.1:0-30627 GCA_035632115.1 Dehalococcoidia bacterium
AGTGTCCGCTGGCGCGTACCCTGCGCCACCTTGAAGAAGAGATGTGTTTCCCCCGAGGGACACCCCCGGGACCCCCGGCAGGGGGCGCTGCGCTCTCTGCACTCCCGCGTCGTCTTCGTCGCCGGTGCGTCGGCTTGGCCATGCGACGAGACTGCTGACGTGCTTCGAGGCTCTGGCGGGGGTTGGCGCCTGGCGCGGCAGAGGGCGCTGCGCTCTCTGCTCCCGCGTCGTGGTCGATGGCCGCGGTCTCGCTTGAGCCGGCGAGCTGCTACGCGATCCGGCGGCCGCAGCAGGCGGCGCACCTACAAGCGCGCGGCAAGCGGCGAGCGGGCTCACTGAGGCTCGGCGTTTGGCGGCAGCGGCGGGGGCATGTAGCCCTCCGGCCAAGGATCATGGCCTGCGCGGACTTCGATCTCCGATGGACGCGGCATGCGCTTCATGCGATCGCTGAAGATAACGAACTCAAGGTCATGGAGAGTACCATCGCGGCAGAACAAGAGGATCTCGATCGGTATGCCGTCGGCGTCCGACGCCATGCCCTCCACGGGCACGACGGTCGAGCCGTAGTCAGGCAGGCGCACATCGCTTTCGATGAGGAATTCCACGCTAGGACAATGCTCTGCGCACTCGGCCCAGGGCCGGACAAGCGCAGCTTCAAGCTGCGCACGGAGTTCGTCACGTCCGGGAAACGACACCTCCAGCAGCCGGTCGAGAATGGCGCGCTCGGTTTCATTCAGCGGCCGGAATCCTTCTCGCTCAGCGGTCATAGGTCGCTATGCGGTGCCGCGGAGGCCGAGGGCGTCTGCGTTTGACTGCAGAGCTGCGATCACTTCGGCGATGTGGGCGTCGAGGTCGACGGCGAGTTGCTGCGCGCCGTTGGTGATGTCGTCGCGGTTGACCTGACGGGCGAACGCCTTGTCCTTCATCTTCTTGCGGACGGACGGCGGTTCGACCTCGAAGATGCTCTTGTTGGGACGGACGAGCGCGACTGCCGTGACGAAGCCGGTCAACTCGTCGACGGCGAAGAGGGTCTTCGCCATCAGGGTCTCGCGCGGGACGCCGGTGTAGTCGGCGTGGCCCATGATCGCTGTGCGGACGGCGTCGGGGTAGCCGCGCTCGGCCAGGATCTTGTTGCCTTCGTACGGGTGGCCCTCGACCGTCGGCCAGCGCTCGTAGTCGAAGTCGTGCAGGAGGCCGGTGATGCCCCACACGTCCTCGTCCTCGCCGTGCTTGCGGGCGAAGTGGCGCATGACGGTCTCGACGGCGAGGCCGTGCTTACGCAGGCCATCGGTCTGGGTGTATTCGCAGAGCAGGTCCCAGGCTGCATTCCGGTCCATCGTCACATCACTCCGTACCGTCGTGCCCGCGGGGCGCGCTGAGCCATGATACCGTCAGGGGCCGCGGGCCAGCTCCTCCGCACACATCACGGCGATCTCCCGCAGCCGCACGGAGTCCCGCAGTGACCAGAACGCGGACTGCAGGGAGCGCACGGCGCTCCAGGCGTAGACGCGCGCCCGGTCGAGCGACAGCTCGTCGGAGAGCTGGTCGGCGCGCCGACGGATGAGGCGGCGCGCCTCGCCGGTGCCGGCGGGCAGGTTGTTGAAGAGGAAGGGCGCGATCTCCCAGGCGGGCTCGCCGACGACGCCCTTGGGATCGATCGCCAGCCACGGCGCGCGCTCGGCGGAGATGATGTTGTCGTGGTGGAGGTCGCCGTGCAGCAGCATCAGCGGCGCGCCATCGGAGGCGAGGTGGGCGGCGCGCTCGAGCAGGCCTTCGATCCAGGGATACGCCGCTTTCGTCGCGGGCAGGGTCTTCGCGTCGCGCGCGGCCGACAGCCAGTCGCGGGCGAGGGGGAACGCGTGACTTGCCGGAGGCGGGCGCCAGAGGCCGCGCATCACTGCCGCCGCGGCCGCGGTCTCGGCGACATCGTCGCGGAGGACGGAGACCGGCCGGCCGGGCCGGATGCGCTCGACCAGGAGCGCGCAGCGGTCGACGTCGGATTCGAGGAGGCGCACCGAGGCGCGGCCGTCGAAGAGGCGCAGGGCCTCCGTCTCCGAGAAGAACTCCGGCTCCGGGAAGCACACTTTCAGCACAGCGGCGCTGCCATCGGCGCGGCGGGCGGGCGCCACGTAGTTGTAGGAGAGCCCGTCGAAGGGCGGGCCGACATCGAGCGCCCACGCCCGGGCGCACGTGCGGATGATCCGGGGAAGGCGCCGCAGCCACTCCATGCCGGATTCGCCGCGCTCGTCGCGCGTCGTCGCCACGAGCGCGTCGGGGATCGAGGGGTGCGCGCCTGGCATGTTCACGGCTCCGAATGGCGAGTTTGCGCGATGGGGCGGCCGTACGGGTGGTCGAGCGTTATGATACCGGCCTCATGGGCTACTACGATCGACAACCGCAATCGGACGAAGGGCCGCGACCTGGCTGCCTGGACGCGCTGGTGATCACGCGGATGGTGTTCGGGATGTTGTTCTGGCCGGTGGTGGGGATCGTGCTGGTGGTGATCGACGCATCGGTGACGTTCGTGCTGTACGCCACGAACGCACCGCTGGCGCTGATCCCGATCGCGATGACGGTGGTTGCCGTGTGGCTGTTCGCGCGGTGGGAGCAGCGGCGGTTCCGGCCGCCGGGAATGTAGGGATGGGGCAGGGCTTTATACTGGCGGGACACCGAAGGATTCGGAGGCAGAGATGAAGATCGGGGCGCACGTATCGACGGCGGGGGGGATCGCGACGGCATTCGAGCGCGCCGCGGCCATCGGCGCCGAGTGCGTGCAGATCTTCGAATCGGCGCCGCAGCAGTGGGGGACGGCGCGGCTGGACGACGCGCAGGTGCAGGAGTTCCGCGACCGGATGGCAGAGAGCGGCATCGGCCCGGTGTTCATCCACGGCAAGTACCTGATGAACCTTGCCAGCGCGGACGCCAAGATCTTCAAGACATCGGCGAGCACGCTGCGGAGCAGCCTGCTGATCGCAGGGCGCATCGGGGCGGCGGGCGTGATCTTCCACACGGGGAGCCACAAGGGGTTGGGGCTGGACGCGGTGTTCGAACAGGTATGCAAGACGGCGCAGGAGATCCTGGCCGACACACCCGCGGAGACGCTGCTGATCTTCGAGAACTCGGCGGGGCAGGGTGGAACGATCGGGTCGCAGTTCGCGGACCTGGGGCGGATTCTCAAGAGCATCGACAACCCCCGCGCGCGGATCTGCATCGATACGTGCCACGCGTTCGCCGCGGGGTACGACCTGAGCAACGCGGCGGGTGTCGCAGCAACGATGATCGAACTGGAACGGGAGGTCGGCGCGAAGAACGTGGCGGCGGTGCACTGCAACGACTCGAAGACGCCGCTGGGGGCGGGGCGCGACCTGCACGAGAACATCGGCGAGGGACACATCGGGCGCGCGGGGTTCGAGGCGATCGTGGCGCATCCGGCGTTCGCCGACGTGCCGTTCCTGCTGGAGGTGCCCGGGTACAAGCTCGATGGCGCGGCGAAGGGGCCGGACAAGCCGAACATCGACCGGATGAAGGAGATCCGGGCAGCGGCCGCGGGCAAGCCGGCGGCGCCGGCCGCGAAGTCCCGCAGGACGTAAGATGCCGCCGACGATGGCGCGGCTTGACATCGGGCGCGCGGAAAACGCACAATCCCGCTCACAGATCGTTCCAACCAGAAAGGGAGTACGGAGATGGCAGGACGCAAGTTTGCGATGATGATCATGGCGCGGACGCCGGCCTCGTATCACGGGCTATCGGCGGCAGAGCAGGCGAAGCCGGGCAAGGTGATGCAGCAGGTGATGAAGAAGTACGCGGGCAAGGTAGACCTCGTGCGCCACTACTGGACGGGCACGTTCAGCGCCGACGTCACGGACGTGCTGGTGCTGGAGTCCGACGACCTCACCGTGATGCACGCCTGCCGCGAGGAGATGGATCGCGGGCTGGTGAAGGCGGGCGGCGGCGTGGCGGACAAGTTCGGCTCGACCGTCGAGATCATGGTGGGCATCAACCCGGACGCCAGCGCTCCGGCACGCAAGCGGGGGACGCGGTAGGCACCGCGGTCGGGATTTGTCGTCGGGAGGCATCGCGCGCGGTTCAGGCGATGCGGGTGAGCGCTGCCTCGGGGATGGTGACCTCGTAGAGCTCAGCGATCAGCGCCAAGAACGCCTGGACGGCGCGGGTGTGCTTGCGGTTCTTGCGGAAGATGAGCGAGATCTGCCGGCGGGGCATGGCCGCGTCGCTGACGTTGATGTGGCGAAGGCGGGCCTGCTCGAACTCGCGCTCGGTCGATACCTTTGGCAGCAGGGCGATGCCGAGGCCCTCCTCGACCATCTTCTTCGTGGCCTCGATGGTGTCCAGTTCCATGAGGGTGCGCGGGACGATGCCGTGCTGGCGAAAGACGCCCTGGATCAGCTGGTTGTAGCTGGAGCCCCGGTCGAAGAGGATCAGGGGCTCGCGGCCGACGTCCTCGATGGTGGCGGAGCCGGCGCGGGCGAAGCGGTGCTCCGGCGAGGCGACGAGCACGAGGTCGTCTTCGTACAGGGGGATGGTGACGATCTCCGGGTGCTGCACGGTGCGCTCGAGGGCGCAGTGCACGTCGTCGCTGAGGACCATCTGGAGGACCTGCTCGGAGCGGCCGGTGTGGACGCTCACCTCGACGCCGGGATAGGCGGAGCAGTAGCGCTTGAGGATCTTCGGCAGGACGTAGGTGCTGACGGTGAGCGCGGAGCCGAGCTTGAGGGTGCCGATATCGAGGTTGCGCATGCCTTCGAGGGCGTCGCGGCCCTCCTGGAGCGCCTTCAATGAGCGGCGGGCGAAGGGCAGGAAGGTAGCGCCCATCTCGGTAAGGCGGACGCCGCGGCCATTGCGCTCGAACAGCGCTTCGCCGAGGTCGCGTTCGAGGGACTGGATGCGGGCTGTGACCGACGGCTGGGTGAGGAAGAGGGCGTCGGCCGCCTTGCTGAAGCTGCGGTGCTGCGCGACCTGTACGAACGCCTCAATCTGTCCGAGGTCCACGCGTGCCGCCTCGCTGCGGGAGCCCGGAGGTCCCGGATGAAGCGCCCGACCGGGCGCGGTCACGTATCAGTGCCGTCTATAGAGACCGTAGTGTGCCACCGCACTCAGTCGATTGCAAGGGTGCGCAGGGCCGTCAGCGGATGCCGGTGTCGTAGCGAATCTGCACCGTCGTCAAGCGGCCCTGGACGACGACGGCGTCGACGTTGGAGCCGCGCGGGAAGGTGCCGCCGGACTCGCCAACGAGGTGGTAGGCGCCGGGCGGAAGGAGCAGGCGGAAGCGGCCGTCGCTGCCGGAGGTGGTCTCGGCCACCTGAACGCCGTCGCGCCAGACGGTGATGTGGGCGGCGTACGGGCGGTCGGCGCAGGGGCTGTCGATCCGCTGGACGGGGCAGGTCGGGCCGAGTGTGACGGTGCCATCGATGCCAGTCTCGCCGGGCGGCGGAGCGGTGGCCGACGGCGCGGGCCGAGCGGCAGCGGTATCGGTGGGAACGGGGGCGGGGGACGTGCCGGCTGGCGCCGTGCCCGGCGCGGGGACCGACGACGTCGCGGTGGCGATGGGCGAGGCGGTCCTTGTGCCGGACGGCGACGCGCCGCTGCCGCACGCCGCGACGAGGGCGGCAACGGCTGGCAGGGCCGCGAGGAAATAGCGTCTCATCACACCATGATGACGGATCGGCGGGACGGAATGTTCCGCGCTGTGCGGCTCAAGGCCCGGCCGGTACACTGCCGCACACGGCGATTCCGCCGGGCTTCCCGGACCAGGAGGGGACGTTGCTCAAGACGCAATATTGTGGCGATCTCCGCGCGAGCGACGAGGGGCGCGAGGTGGTGCTGGCCGGCTGGGTGCACCGGCGGCGCGATCACGGCGGGCTGATCTTCATCGACCTGCGGGACAGCCGGGGGCTGGCGCAGGTGGTCTTCCACCCGGAGCAGGTGGCGGCGCACGCGGTGGCGAGCGAGGCCCGCGGCGAGTACGTGCTGCGCGTCGCCGGCACCGTGCAGCGGCGCCGCGCGGGCACCGAGAACGAGAAGCTGCCGACGGGTGCGATCGAAGTGCGGGCAGCGGAGGCGTGGGTGCTGAACGCGGCGAAGACGCCGCCGTTCTACATCAACGAAGAATCGGACACGAGCGAGGCGACACGGCTGCGGTACCGCTACCTGGACTTGCGGCGCGAACGACTCCACGAGAACATCGTCCTGCGGCACCGGATCATCGCGTACATCCGACGCTTCCTCACGGAGCGCAGCTTCATCGAGATCGAAACGCCGGTGCTGGCGAACCCGACGCCGGAGGGCGCGCGGGATTACCTGGTGCCGAGCCGCGTCCATCCGGGCAGCTTCTACGCGCTGCCGCAGTCGCCGCAGCAGTTCAAGCAGCTGTTGATGGTGGCGGGCTTCGAGCGGTACTTCCAGATCGCGCGGTGCTACCGGGACGAGGACCTGCGGGCGGACCGGCAGCCGGAGTTCACGCAGCTGGACCTGGAGATGAGCTTCGTCGAGCAGGACGACATCCTGGAGCTGATGGAGCAGCTCTACCTCGGCATCGCCGGCGAGGTACGCCCCGACCTGATCGTGCCGGCGCCCTTCCCGCGAATCACGTACGCGGAATCGCTGCGGCGCTTCGGTACGGACAAGCCGGACCTGCGCTACGGGCTGGAGCTGACGGACTTCACGAACGCGGTACGCGGGACGGAGTTCGTGGTGTTCAAGGGTGCGGTCGAGAGCGGGGGCGCGGTCGAGGGGCTGTGCGTCCCGGGTGGCGCGGCGTTCAGTCGCAAGGAGATCGACGCGCTCACGGAGACCGTGAAGGGCGTCGGCGCGAGGGGGCTGGTGTCGATCGCGTTCGACGCGGCGCCGGCGTCCGCCGGAGAGGCGGAGATCCGATCGGCGGCGCTCAAGCACCTGGGGCTGGAGATGGCGCGGTCGATCGGCGCGGTCGCGGGGGCAGGGGCGGGAGACCTGGTGCTGCTGGTGGCCGGACAGGGAGGCGTGCCGGCGAAGGACGTGGGCTCGGCCGCGCGCGTGAAGCCGGCGCTGGACGCGTTGCGGCGGACGGTCGCGGCGAAGCTGAAGCTGGCAGACCCGCAGCTGCTGCGGTTCGCCTTCGTCATCGATGCGCCGCTGGTGGAGTGGGACGACGAGGGCGAGCGCTGGAGCGCGGTGCACCACATGTTCACGTCGGTCAAGGACGAGGATCTTGGCCTGCTCGACAGCGACCCCGGATCGGTGCGGAGCAACCAGTACGACCTGACGTGCAACGGCTGGGAGATCGGCAGCGGGAGCATCCGGATTCACCAGCGGGAGCTGCAGGCGCGCATCTTCAAGCTGCTGGGCATCTCGGACGAGGATGCGCGGGTGAAGTTCGGGCACATGCTGGAGGCGTTCGAGTACGGGGCGCCGCCGCACGGTGGCATGGCGCCGGGGATCGACCGGACGGTGGCGCTGTTCGCGCAGGAGACGGACATCCGGGAGACGATCGCGTTCCCGAAGACGAAGAGCGCGACGGACCTGATGACCGGAGCGCCGTCGGCAGTGGACCAGGCGGCGCTGGACGCGGTTGGCCTCACGCTCAAGCCCGAGGCGGCGTCAGCAGAGTAGGCCACGCGGTCCGCGCACGCCGCGCGGCACTCCTACCTCGTCGTGGTGTTGATGTACCAGGCGGCCACGCTGGAGAAGCGCGACGCGGGCGAGAAGAGCAACGTATCGCTGAAGCCGTGCACGCGCGTGGCCTGCACGTAGATGTACACAGGCGAGTAGAGGGGGATCTGGGGCGCGGCGGCGATCAGGTATCCCGCGAAGAGGGCGTAGAGGTCTTTGCGGCGCGCGGTGTCGGTGGTCTGGCGGGCGCGCTGGAGCACGTCATCGACGGCGGGGTCGGCGTAGTTGGCGAGGTTGCGGCCGGGCGGGGCGATCTGGCTGGAGTGCCAGAACGGGTAGGGGTCCGGATCCGGCCCCGGGTCGACGGCGACGAGAGCGGCCTGGTACTTCCGGGGCAGCAGCACGTCATCGATGTAGGTGGCTGCGGCGAAGGGTTGCACCTGCACATCAGCGCCGATCGCGCGCCACTGGTCAGCGAGGTTGCGGGCGATCGCGACGCGCTGCGCATCGTTCGGGACGGAGAGTGTGAAGGCGAGGCGGACGCCGTCCTTGAACCGGACGCCATCGGCGCCGCGGGGCCAGCCGTCCGCCTCGAGCGCGCGCGCCGCAGCCCCGGGATCGAACGCGGGGACGGTGGCATCGGTGAATGCCCACGACTGCTTCGGGATCGTGGTCTGGATGGGCTGGCCGCGGCCGCCGGCCACCTGATCGACCAGGCTCTGGGCGTTGATCGCCTGCCAGAGCGCCTTGCGGACGACGGCGTCCGCGAAGAGCGGTGCGCGCGTGTCGAGGTAGACGGTGTTGTAGGCGGTGGTGGTGAGGCGGCGCAGTGCGAAGGCGGGATCGGTGGCGAGGAAGTCGATATCGGCCCTGGGGGTGTCGGGGCCGAGGAGGGCGCCATCGACCTGATGGGTGCGGAGCGCATCGGCGAGGGCCGACTCGTCCGCGTAGACGCGCAACTCCATGGTCGAGATGAGCGGAGGGCCGAGGTAGTAGGTCGGGTTCGTCGCGAGCTCGACACCGTGGGCGGTGTGGCGCGCGAAGGCGAACGGACCGGTGCCGATGGGGTGGGCGTTGAAGGGCGCGTTGAAGAGCTGGTTCGCGTCCATGCCATCAAGCAAGTGGCGGGGCAGGATGCCAACGTTGAGGTACGAGAGGAACGGCGCGTATGCCTGTTGCAGCCTGAACTCGACCGTGAGCGGGTCGCGGGCCGTGACGATAACGCCGTCCATGAGCTGGGCGAGGGCGGGGTCGCCCTTGAACCCGGGATCGGCGATGGCCTTGAAGGTGAAGACGACGTCCTGCGCGTCGAACGGCTGGCCGTCCTGCCAGGCGACGCCGGGCCGGAGGTGGAAGACGTAGCTCTGGCCGTTGCCGGTGATTTCCCAGCGCTGCGCTAGATCGGGGAGCGGTGTGCCGTCCGAACCGAGCCGCACGAGGCCGCTAAACACGAGCGACGCGACGTCGGCATCGACGGGGTTCGCGCCGGCGAACAGAGGGTTCATGCGCTCGGGGGCGCGCGTGACGCCCTCGACGTAGTGGCCGCCACTGGCGGGGACGGTGGCGCCGCGGGCTTGCGCGAGGACGATCCAGGAGATGGCGGCGAGGGCGGACACGCCCAGGACGAGGGCGGCGAACACGGGCCAGCGCGTGTGCATCACCTGCACGTCAGCAGCCTCTCCGGGACGGGAGCGTCGTGGTTAGAGGAGCGACGCGCGCACACCCAGCGCCGAGACTACGAGGAAGACGACGGCCAAGAAGATGGTGAGTTGAAAGAGCGTCTTTTCGACGCCGCGGCGGGTGCGGAAGCTGCCGCTGGTACCGCCGCCAAATGCGGCGCCGATGCCGGACCCCTTCGCCTGGAGCAGGATGACGATCGTCAGGACGGTCGCCACGAGGATCTGGGCGATATCGATGTAGTCCCTGTATTGCACGCGCGCACTCCTTTTTCCGGCAGCGGGAGCATTAAAGCACATTTCGCGCGCCACTCCCAAGGCCTAGCGTCCTGAGGGCGGAGAACAGGAGTGCAGCCGGGCTACATGGCGCGGAGGAGGCGGATGCGTTCTTCGACGGGCGGGTGGGTGCTGAACAGGTTGTTGAGGAACGAGTCGTGATCGCGCAGCGGATTGCTGAAGTAGAGGTGAGCGGTGGCCTTGTTGGCTTCGGCGAGCGGTTCGGGATCGGCAGTGATCTTCTCGAGCGCGCGGGCGAGGGCGTCGGGGTTGCGGCAGAGCAGGGCGCCGGAGGCATCGGCGAGGTACTCGCGCTGGCGGGAGATGGCGAGCTGGATGAGCTGGGCGGCAACGGGAGCGAGGATGGCCAGCACGACGGCGACAGCGATCATGATGATGTAGGCGTTGCCGCCGCGGTCGCGGTTGTTCTCGCGGCTGCCGCTGCCGAACCAGGCCCAGCGCATGAAGAGATCGGCGAGCAGCGCGACGAGCCCGACGAGCACGACGGTGATGGTCATGACGCGGATGTCGTAGTTGCCGACGTGCGACATCTCGTGGGCGATGACGCCTTCGAGCTCGGACTTATCGAGCTTGTTGAGGAGGCCGCGGGTGGCGGTGACGGCGGCATGCTTCGGGTCGCGGCCGGTGGCGAATGCGTTGGGTGCGGCGTCCTCGATGACGTAGACCTTCGGCATGGGGAGGCCGGAGCCGATGCTGAGGTTCTCGACGACGTCGTAAAGGACGGGCTCATCTTCCTTGGTCACTTCGTGCGCACCCGAGACGGCGAGGGCGACGCCGGCACTGACGTAGTAGCTGATCACGGCATAGGCGCCGAGGGCGGCGAAGACGAGGGGCGCGGCCTGCCAGGGGAGCCCGACGACGTAGCCGATGGCACTGGCGAAGGCACCCAGGACGATGACGAAGACGAACATCATCAGCCACGTCTGGCGCTTGTTGGTGGCGATGCGGTCGTAGACGAGGACGGGCGCACTGATGTCGTGCGGGTCTGGGGTTTGGGCCATCGTCAGGCGTTGGCCGCGGGCGGCGCGGCGGGAGGCGTCGCGGGGGGCGTGGGTGCGAAGCTGACCTTCACGTCCTCGCGCGCCTGGTCCTCGGCCTCGAAGAACTCTGACGGCTGGAAGCCGAACATGTTGGCGAAGATCACGCTGGGGAACGTCTCGGTCTTCTGGTTATAGGAGAGGACGTTGGTGTTGTAGAACTGGCGGGCGTAGGCGATCTTCTCCTCGATGTCAGCGAGCTGGTGCTGGAGGTCGAGGAAGTTCTGGTTCGCCTTGAGGTCGGGGTACTGCTCGGCGACGGCGAAGAGGGAGCGGAGGGTCTGGGTGAGCATGTTGTTGGCCTCGGCGGCCTGGCCGGGGGTGCCGGCCTGCTGGAGGCGCGAGCGCGCGGCGGTGACGCTCTCGAACGTCTCGCGCTCGTGGGACGCGTACCCTTTGACGGTCTCGACAAGGTTCGGGATCAGCGAGGCGCGGCGCTTGAGCTGGACGTCGATGCCGGACCACGCCTCTTTCACGCGGAGACGGGAGCGCACGAGGCCGTTGTAGATCGTGATGAAGAAGACGACGGCGACGACCGCGACTGCGATCAGGACGATCACGACGATGACAAGTGCCACGGGCGGCTCCCTTCACAGCGCAAGGTATGGTGCATTGTATCACGAGCGCGATCGCGCATGAGGAAACTCGAAGGCGGCGGGTTGTCGGGGAGATCCCCGGTGGTGGTAGGCTCATGGAGACGAGTAGGATCGTGCCCGTCGTGCGCGCTGGCCGGGACCGCCGGGGTCTCGCCGGGCTTCGGGCGCACGCAGGCGCGCCCATGCGTTTCAAGCGACAGAGAAGGGACGCTCACCTGTGATCCGTCTCTCCGCCATCGCCGGGCTCTTGCTTGCCGTGGCGATCGCCGTCGCCGGCTGCTCAAGCTCAAGCAAGAGTCCGGGCGGCGGTACGCCGACCGCCACGACGACGCCGGCCGGGGCGAGCGCGCCGGCGGTCGCCACTAATACGGCCCTGCCGGGCACCGTCGTGGTGCCGGCGATCCGCGAGGTGCCGGGGCTCACGACACCGGAGATCGTTGCGAAGCTGGCGCCTTCGATCGTGCGGGTGCAGACGGAGAGCGCATCGCTGGACATCTTCGGGCGCAGCGTGCCGAGCACGGGCGTGGGCACGGGCGTGATCATCGACACGAGCGGCCGCATCGTCACGAACAACCACGTGGTGACGGCGGGCACGGGAAACACCGTGGCGACGCGGATCACGGTGACGCTGAACGATCAGCGGACGTTCCGGGCGACGGTGGTGGGGCGCGACCAGCCGACGGATCTTGCCGTGTTGAAGATCGACGCGACGAACCTGACGCCGGCGCAGTTCGCCGATCCCAACTCTCTGGAGGTGGGGCAGGATGTGGTGGCGATCGGCTACGCGCTGGACCTGCAGGGCGGTCCGACGGTCACACGTGGCGTCCTCTCGGCGAAGGGGAGGACGATCGACGAAAACCCGTACACGATCAACGACGCGCTCCAGACGGATGCGGGCATCAACCCCGGAAACTCCGGCGGGCCGCTTGTCAACGCGAACGGCCAGGTGATCGGCATCAACACGGCGATCATCCAGGGCGCGCAGCAGATTGGCTTCTCGATCTCGGTGGCGCTGGTGCAGTCGGAGCTGCCGGCGCTGATCCAGAACGGGCAGGTGTCGCGCGCCTACCTGGGCGTGGGGACGGTGGAGGTGACGTCGGCGGTGGCGCAGAACTTCAACCTTCCGGTCGACAAGGGATTGGCGGTGACGGCGGTGGGACAGGGCACGCCGGCGGAGGCGGCCGGGCTGGCGGCGAACGATGTAATCGTGAAGATCGACGGGACGGACGTGACCAACAACGGGCAGTTGCTGGCGATCCTCGCGAAGCACAAGGCGGGGGACGTGGTGTCGATTGCGTTCTACCGCGGCAACGAGCTCCGCACGACGAAGGTGACGCTGGCCGGCCGACCGGGGTGATCGCGGGTTTGCGTGCGCCGCAGCCGCGAGCATAGAGTGCATCGCCGGCTACAACATTCCCGATAGGAGGCGCACCGTGAGGAAGCGCACACTGGCCACCCTGGGGGCGATTGCGGGAGCGGCGGCGGGCGCCTACGCGCTGGCCAGCCGCTCGTCACTTCATGCGGATCTCGACTGGGAGTCGACCGAGAAGCCGGGCCGCCTGATCGAGATCGACGGATATACCGTGCATTACGTCGAGCAGGGGAGCGGGCCGGCGATGCTGCTCGTCCACGGATTCGGCGGCAGCACCTACTCGTACGGGCGGCTCATGCCGCTGCTGGCGCGCGACCATCGCGTCATCGCGGTGGACCTGAAGGGGTACGGGTACAGCCAGCGGGACGAACGCGCCGGACTCTCACACAGCGACCAGGTGGCGATGCTGCGGGGGCTGCTGCGTGCCCTGGGCGTCGAGCGGGCGGTGCTGGTCGGGCACTCGATGGGGGGCGCGATCGTGCAGCGATTCGCGGCGACGTACCCGGAGATGCTGGAGGCGCTGGTGCTGGCGGCGTCCGTCGCCGGCGACGAGCGCTACCGGCGGATGACGCCCCCGGCCGCGCTGGTGAAGCCGCTCGCGCCGATCATTGCCGGGCTGGCGGCGAAGCGGGTACTCGAGCTCTCGTTCTACGACCCGGATCGGCTGACGGACGACCTGCGCGAGCAGTACCTCCGCCCGCTACGCATCCGCGGGACACTCGAGGGTATCCTGCGCTCGATCGGTGAATCGGCCCGGGACCCGGAGATCGACCGGTCGCGGATCACGATGCCGGTGCTGCTCCTCTACGCGGCGCACGACCGGGCGGTACCGCTGCACACGGCGCAGCGGCTGCGGGCGCTCCTGCCACACGCGCGGCTTGTGGTGATCGATCGGGCGGCGCACCTGCTGCTGGAGGAGCGGCCGGAGGAGTGCGCGCGGGCGATCGCGGACTTCCTGCGCGAGGAGCGGGTAGAGGCGAGACCGCCAGCGGCGCTCCGCGACGCCTAGCGGCGCGCTTGCCGTGGATTCGGGGGTGGTGCTACGCTGAGAAGCTTCCAAGGAGGGAGCGCGTGATGCCCCTACTTGCCGGCATCGGACCCTTCGGAGCGCCGGAACTCCTGATCATTCTGCTGATCGTCGTGTTGATCTTCGGCGTGGGGCGGCTGCCGGACGTAGGCAGCGCGGTGGGCAAGAGCATCCGCGAGTTCCGCAAAGAGACGAAGGGCGACAAAGACCAGTCCGACACCTCGACGAGCCCGGCGGAGGGCACGGCAGCCGCAGCACCTGCGAGCGCCGCGGACACGGTCTTCTGCGCGGAGTGCGGGGCGAGGAACGCGCGCGGCGCCAAGTTCTGTTCGAACTGCGGTTCGTCGATCAGCGCGCCCGTCGGCTGAGACAACGCGCACTCGCATCCACCTGGCCGCCGGCGATCGTCCGGCGGCCATCCTGTGTGCCGGAGGGTATATCCCGTGAGCGGACGCCTGCGCGCCGTGTTCTTCGACCTCTGGGGCACACTGATCGTCGACGACCCTCTGACCAGCGCTGAGCGCCAGCGGTTCCGGCTGGCGCGGGTGCGCGAGACGCTCGCGACGCTGGGGATCGACCGTCCGGAGGAGGAGATCGAGACCGCGTTCGCGGCGGCGGGCGCGGAGCACGAACTGCTGCACCAGCAGGAGCGAGACCTTTCGGCACGCGGCCGCACCGTGGCATACGTGCGGCAGATCGATGACGCGCTGCCCGCCGGCCTTGACGATGCGGCGTGGCGGCGGCTCGACGATGCCATCCTGGCGCCGGCGCTCCAGTACCCGCCCGCGGCGATGCCGGGCGCGCGTGATGCGTTGATGGCGGTGCGCGCGCTGGGGATCGGCACAGGGCTCATTTCCAACACCGGTGTGACACCCGGCTCGATCCTGCGGGAGATCCTCGGCCGCATGAGGCTCCTGGAGCTGCTGGACGTGACCGTGTTCTCGGACGAGGCGCAGCTCGCGAAGCCGGCTGCCGCGATCTTCGAGGGCGCGGCGGCGGAGATCGGGGTGGAGGCGGGCGCGGTTGCGTTCGTCGGTGACCAGCCGCGGCTGGACGTGCTGGGGGCGCGGCGGGCGGGGATGTGGGCCGTGCAGATCGGCGACGTGGCCGAGGACGGGACGCCGGAGCCTCACGCGCGGATCGCAGCGCTCGGCGAGCTGGTGCCGGCCTTGCAAGCGATGGGCTTGGTGTAGCCGGCGCCGCAACCCTCACGATCGCGAGACGTGCGCTCCGGAGTTGCTTCGGCGCACGCCGCGCTCAACCCCTGTCTTGGAACACACACACAATCGACATGCCAAACGGCGACCGGAGGACGGGCCGAACAGCGCGACGCGGCGCGCCTGATCGGCCGTTGGAGCGCCCCCGCGCGACCGCGACAATGCCCGATGTGGACTAGATGAGTGAAGGAGGTCCTCATGACACCGGATCAAGTTACCCAGGCGGTACACGACGCCATCAACGGATCGGGGGAGTCGATCATCGAGGGGACGGTCGTCGCGATGCTGCCCATGCTGTGGTTCGCGCTGATCGCGATCCACCTGGCGCGGCCGTACATCCTGCGCGTGGTGACGAAGTTCAGCCTGCGGCTGGGCGCTGACCTGTGGTGGTTGGTGTACGCGAGCGCGCGCGACATCCTGCTGGTGGTCATCTTCGTGATGAGCATCCAGTTCTTCTTCGTGGACCCGTTCATCGCCAATCCGTTCCCGATGACCGGCGGGCTCGCCGCGGTCTGCGCGCTGGGAGCGCTGGTGATCAAGTTGATCTGGGACGCCGACGATGATCCGCTCGCGTTTTACGCGGTGAGCGTGCTGATCGCGGCGGGGTCGGTGCTGTACCTGGTGCCGACGCTGCTAGGCGTGCAGGCGACGGACTTCGGGAACGTATCGACGTTCAGCAAGCTGTTCATCTCGTCCGACCACCCGGTGTTCGCGGCGGCGCTGACGTACGCCAACATGGCGCTGGCGGGCGCGCTGGGCATGGTCGCGGTGGTATACGTGGTCTTCTTCCACGCGAGCCCGGCGCGGGACCTCCCCGAAGAGGGAGCATCGACGGCTGCAGGTGCGTGATGGAGAAGGAATTCGCCGTCAGCATCAGCGAGGCGGCGTGCATCAACTGCGGGATCTGCATGGACGTGTGCCCGATCCGGACGCTGGACATGGAGCGTGCGGAGGGGTTCGGGCCGGAGGCGACGTTTGCCCGAGGGGACGCGGCGCAGGCGCCAGCACATGCATGGATGATGACGGTGCCGGTACAGGTCGCCCACTGCAACGGGTGCACGATCTGCGTGCGGGAATGCCCAACGGAGGCGATCTCGATCGCGCAGGTGACGGGACGCCCCACGGTTGCCGAGAGGCAGGGGCCGATCCTGGTGGAGCCGCGCGACCTTGGCGGCCGATGGGCGCCGCTGGCGCTGTACACCCGTGCGGCGATGAAGGTGCAAGAGCCGCGGGAAGCGCACGATCCATGGGGGAAGGATTTGCGGTGGCGCATCGCCAAGCGGGTGGCACCGTGGCAGGTCTGGCGCACGTGGACACGAGGGGACGGCGGCTCACGGCCGTCGGAGTCACGTAAGGGAGGTTCGAAGTGATACTGCTCGCACTCACCCAACAGGAGTTGACCGACGCCCTGAGCCAGGGGTTTCACGATGGGTTCCGCGACTTCCTCGTGGGATCGATGGTGGCGGCGCTGCCGATGTTCTGGATCGCGACGCTGGTCTTCTACCTGATGCGGCCGTACGCCATCCGCACGCTGCGCAAGCTCTCGCTGCGGTTTGCGGCGGACGTGTTCTGGCTGTCGTACGTGCTGATCCGGGATGGCGCCCTGATCATCACGTTCATCGTGAGCCTGTTCTTCTTCTACCCGAACCTGCTGCACGACAATGCGCTGCCGATCACGGCGACACTGTCATCGGTGTTCGTGCTGTGGGCGCTGCTGGTGAAGATGGTGCGCGACCCGGACGAGAGCCCGGCCGACTACCGGCTGAGCGTGATCCTGCTGGTCATCGGCTCGGTGCTGTACCTGGTGCCATTGACACTGGGGGTGGAGGTGACATCGCAGAGCCACCTGAGCTGGGCGGCGACGCACCTCTCGTCGAGCACCAACTTCCAGGTGGCGATCGGCGTGTTCTACGTGTCGCTGGCGCTGGTGGCAGCGACGGGCGCGTACATCTTCGGATACGTGATCACGCAGTCGGCGCCCAAGCGCGCGCCTCAGCCGACGGGCAGCGGCGCCCTGGCGGCGCCGCCGGCGCGGGCGCGCTAAGCCGATCGAGCCGAGGTATCACAGGGCGCCGCCAAATGGGCGGCGCCCTGACCGCGTCCGAAATCGCCCGGTCAGCGCCGCGCGGACATGGCGGCGATGGCGCTCGCGTCGCCGGGATAGCCGCCGCCGGCGATGCCAACGCTGACGATGGCAGCGGCCCACGGCCGGAGGATGGCGATCAACTCGTCGAACTCCGCGCCCAGGGCCTCGACGACGGGTGCTTCCATGGCGTCCGTATCGGCCTCGATGCGCTCGCGGAAGGCGCGGCCGTCCGGCGAGAAGGTGTCAGCGTGGGGGTCCATCCACCCTTTGGCGCGCATGTCCGCGATGGCGTCGTCCATCTGGGCGACGGTCCAGCCACGGGTGGCCGAGTAGGTCTTGAGCGGCATGTTGAGCTGGAGCTCGGACATGAGCTGGATCTCGATCGGGCGCACCAAGGCGCGGGTCCAGACAGCGATGTGGCTATCGCCGCGATGCTCACGCACCATATCGCAGCAACGCCAGAGCTGGCCGATCGGCTCGTCCGGGAAGGAGAGCGCCTTCAGGCCGCTGAAGAGCGGGTGGCCGGCGCCCTCCGCGGCATCGAGGGCGCGGCGGAGCAGTTCGACGGCGCGGGCGAGGGTACAGGGATCGGGCGCGCCGAGGAGGCGGCGGAGCGAGGCGGTCGCGCCTTCGTAGCGCGCGCTCAGCAACGGCGCCGGTTCGGTCTTCGACCAGCCTTCCTCTACCGCAGGCACGACGACGGCGGGGCTGAAGACGCCGAAGGCGGCGGCGACGACGAGGCCGCTCGGCCGACCGAGGGCGGCGCCGCGGCTACAGAAGTAGCCGGGGCCGTACCCCGCGAGGCCGAGCGCGGCGTAGCGCTGATGCGCTTCCGGCGCGAAGTATACGTTTGCGCCGATCGGCTCGCAGACGTCACGGAGCACTCTGGTGCGGCGGTCCATGAGGCAGCCTCCGGGATCAGAACGTGGCGGGTCAGCCGCCGCGCTGCTTGACGAGCGGCGACACCCGGCGGGCGAACCACATCGCGGCCCGGGCGCGGCGGCCGGGCGGCATCATGGCGTAGACGGCCCAGGGCAGGAGGCGCAGCACGGTGCGGGGAACGCTCGAGGGGCGGGCGCGCGCGGTGAGGACGTAGTCCAGCGGGAGGGCGACGGACTTCTCGAAGATCGGATCGGCCATGCGTCAGGCTAGCACAGGGACGGACGTCAGTCCTCGTGGCGCCGGAAGATCACGCAGGCGTTGTGGCCGCCAAGGCCGACGGAGTTGGAGAGGGCGACGCGCACGTCGGCACGGCGGGGGACGTTCGGGACGTAGTCCAGATCACAATCGGGGTCGGGCACCTCGTAGTTGAGGGTGGGCGGGATGATGCCGGTGCGGATGGCCTGAATGGCGGCGATCGCCTCAAGCGCGCCGGCGCCACCCATGAGGTGGCCGTGCATCGACTTGGTGGAGCTGATGGCGAGCTTCCTCGCGTGGTCGCCGAACGCGGCCTTGATGGCGGCGGTCTCGGCGCGGTCGTTGAGGGGCGTGCCGGTGCCGTGAGGATTGATGTAGGCGACTTCCGTGGGGTCGATGGCGGCCTTTCGCATGGCGCGCGTCATGGCGACCGCGGAGGCGCGGCCGGATTCGAGGGAGGCGACCATGTCGTAGGCGTCGTTGGTGGCGGCGTAGCCGATGACTTCGGCGAGGATCGGCGCGCCGCGAGCGCGGGCGGAGTCGAGGCTTTCGAGCACGAGGGCGGCGCCGCCCTGGCCGACGACGAAGCCGTCGCGGCGAGCGTCGAAGGGCTTGTTCGCGCGTTCCGGGTGCTCGGCGTCGTTGGCGAGGGCGCGGAGCGCGTGGAAGCCGGCGAGCAGCACGGGCAGGAGGGGGTTGTCGGTGCCGCCGGCGATAATCGCCTCGGCATCGCCGCGGCGGATGGTCTCCCAGGCCTCGCCGATGGCGCCGGTGCCGGTCGAGCAGGCGGAGGCGACGGCCATGTTCGGACCGCAGGCGCCGGTCGCGATGGCGACGTGGCCGGAAGCGGCATCGGGGAGCATGTTGCTGATGAGGAAGGGGCTGACGCGGCGATAGCCACCCTTCAGGAAGAGCTCGTTCTGTTCGAGGAGGAGGCCGTAGCCACCGCCGGCCGAGCCGAAGATCACGCCGACGTCGTCGCGGTTGTGGTCATCGATGCGGAGGCCGGCCTCGGCAACAGCCTGGAGCGCGGAGACCACGGCGAACTGGCCGTTCTTGTCCATGCGGCGCAGCTCTTTGGTGGGGATGAGCTCTTCGGGATGGAAGTCCTTGACCTCGCCGCCGATGCGTACCTCGAACTGGCTGACATCGAACTGGGTCAAGGCGGCGATGCCAGAGCGGCCCTCGCTCATGGCGGTCCAGGCATCGCGCCAGTTGTTGCCGAGCGGACAGACGGCGCCCATGCCGGTGACGACGACGCGCCGATTGGGCAGATGGTCCTGGCGGGCGATGGAGGTCACGGGGCGCTTGCCTTCGCGACGGCGTCGCGGGCGTCGGGCCGACCGAGCGGTGGGCCGGCGAGGACCAGTTCGCGCCACTGGGACTCGTCGAAGACATCGATGAACCGGGCATCACGGTCGACGCGCTTGCTGATGTTGCCGAGGACGTGACCGGGGCCGACCTCGAAGAATGCGGAGGCGCCGGCGTTGCGCATGGCGAGGAAGGCGCGCATCCAGTTGATGGCGCCCGTCATCTGGTCGCTCAACTCCTGGCGCACCTCATCGGCGGTGGTGAGCGCGCGGCCGGTGAGGCTGGAGACGACGGGTGCGCGCGGGTCGCGGAACTCGATGCGGTCGATGATCCGGCGCAACTCCTCGCGCGCCTCGGCCATCTTGGGGAAGTGGCCGGGGACGGAGATCGGCAGCTGGACGACGCGCGCGCCGCGCTCGCGGACGAGATCCATGGCGCGGGACAGGGCCGCCAGGGTGCCGGAGATCACGGTCTGACCGGGGGCGTTGACCGCGGCGACGCCCACATCACCGTCCGGGGAGGCGGCGCTGCAGGCGTCGGCGACGTCTACGTCGGTGGGGCCGATGACGCTGGCCATGCCGCCGGGGCGTTTCTTCGACCAGCGGGCCATGATGCGGCCGCGCTCCCGCACGAGCGTGAGGGCATCGGCGAAGGAGATGGACTCGGCGGCAGCGGCGGCGGAGAACTGGCCAAAGCTGTGGCCGGAGACATGCGAGGGACGGAGCTGCCGTCCCATCGCGGCCGCGCGTTCACGCAGGTAGGCAAGGTACGCCCAGCTGACGGCGAGGATGGCCGGCTGCGTGGTTGCGGTCTTGAGCAGGTCGGTCTCGGAGCCCTCGGTGACGATGCGGGTGACATCGAGATGGAGGATGTCGTTGGCCTGGGCGAACACGTGGCGCGCGGCGGGCGAGAGCTCGGCGACGCGCTTGCCCATGCCGGCGTACTGGGAGCCCTGGCCGGGGAAGATGAGCGCGAGCTTGGCGGTGCGCGGCGGGGTTTGGAGCATCGCTCGTTTCACGTGCTGCAGGATAGCGAAACTATAGCACAGGCCGGCGGGCGTCCGCGGGCGACGGCGGACGGCGGACGGCGCGACGATGTGGGAGCCGCGCGGGCTGCCGTCCGGACGGGAAGCTGCGACCGCTATACTGCGAGCGCGCCGGAGGTTGCCGTGCGGGGACGTGACCTGCTCTCGATCGCGGACTTGAGCCCCGAGGATCTGGAAGTGATCCTCCGCACCGCGTTGAGCCTGAAGCGCGATGGCGGGGGGCATGACGCACTGCGGGGGAAGACGCTGGCGCTGCTGTTCGAGAAGCCGTCGCTGCGCACGCGCGTGAGCTTCGATGTGGCGATGCAGGAGCTGGGCGGGCACGCCATCTACCTGAACCAGTCGGAGGTGGGGTTGGGGCAGCGGGAGCCGGTGTCGGATGTGGCGCGGGTGCTGTCGCGTTATGTCGACGTCATCGCCGCGCGCACGTACTCACACGAGACGCTGCTGGTGCTGGCGCGCCATGCCGACGTGCCGGTGATCAACGCGCTGTCCGACAAGGAGCACCCCTGCCAGGCGATGGCGGACCTGCTCACCGTGCGGGAGCGCTTCGGCTCCCTGCGGGGCATCCGGCTGGCGTTCGTGGGCGACGGCTTCAACGTGGCGGCGTCGCTGGCGGAGGCGGCGGCGCTGGCGGGGATGCGCTTTGCCATGGCGTCGCCGGCGGGCTACGCGCTGCCGGATGCGACGGTGCGGCTGATCGAGCGGGTGGCGGCGGAGAACGGCGGTTCGTTCGAGCTGCATGATTCGCCAGCGGGGGCTGTGCGGGACGCGGACGTGGTGTACACGGACGTGTGGGCGAGCATGGGACAGGAGGACTCGTACGCGCAGCGCAAAGAGGCGTTCGCCGGGTTTGCGATCACCCGGGAGCTGATGACGCTGGCGAAATCGACGGCGATCTTCATGCATGACCTGCCGGCGCACCGCGGTGAGGAAGTGACGGAGGAGGTGCTGGAGGGCGCGCAGTCGGTGGTGTTCGACCAGGCGGAGAACAGGCTGCATGCGCAGAAGGCGATCCTCGCGCTCACAACGAGCGACCATGCACTGTAGGCCGCGCCGATGAGCGGCCCCTACCAGTTCCTGCGAGACAACTTCCAGCAGTTCAACGCCAGCTCGGCGCTGGACGTGGCGATCATCTCGCTGATGTTCTTCTGGATCCTGATGCTGTTGCGGGGCACGACCGCGATGGCGGTGATGCGCGGCGCGTTCATCGTGCTGATCGTCGCGCTGGTGCTGGGGCGGGCGTTCAACCTGCGGGTGCTGAACTTCCTGCTCGCGAACTCGTTCACAGGACTGTTGATCGCGCTGCCGATCATCTTCCAGCCGGAGATCCGGCGCGCGCTGGAGCGGGTGGGGCGGACGGGGGCGCGAGCGTTCGGGGGGAGCGTCGCGGCGCGGGGGACGATCGAGGCGGTGACGGAGGCGTCGGTCGACATGGCGAAGCGGCACACCGGCGCGCTGATCGTCATCGAGCGGGAGACGGGGCTGCAGGACTACGTCGACAGCGGGATCGCGGTGGACGCATTGCCATCGCCCGAGCTGGTGGAGGGGATCTTCTTCCCGAACTCGCCACTGCACGACGGGGCGCTGGTGGTGCGGGGGGACCGCGTGGTAGCGGCGGGCGTAACGCTGCCGCTTTCGGAGAACACGACGCCGGGGGAGATGGGCACGCGGCATCGCGCGGGGTTGGGGATCACGGAGCACACGGACGCGGTGTCGGTGATCGTCTCGGAGGAGACGGGGCAGATCTCGGTGGCGGCGGACGGGCGCATGCACACGCGGCTCGATGAAGCGCGGCTGCGATCGACGCTGGAGCGCCTGCTGTACCGCGGCCGGGACGGGGCGGGGTCATGAGCGAGTTCGCGCGGCGGCTGCCGAGAGCGCTGCTGTTCCTCGCGCGGGCGGCGGTCAGCTCGGTGCTGGGGAACGTGAGCCTGGCGGTGCTGTCGGCGGCGCTGGGACTGAGCCTGTGGGTGTTCGTAACGAACCGCGAGAACCCGCGCCAGGTGCAGACGTTCAACAGCGCGATCGTCGTGAAGTTCATCAACGTGCCGAAGGATCTGGCGATCGCGAACGTTGGCTCGAACACGGTGCGGATCCGGGTCGAGGCGACGTCGAGCGAGCTGAGCCGGTTGCGGGCGAGCGACTTCCAGGCGACCGTGAACCTGGGCGGCTTTCAGCGCGGCACCGTCGCGGCGGCAGTCGAGGTCGCGCCGCCGAACGGCGGGGTGATCGTCGTGGACACGGCGCCAGCAACGATCGACGTGACGCTGGACGATCTCCGGACGAAGCAGGTGCCCGTGAACATCAACCTGGTGGGGTCGCCGCAGCAGGGGTACCAGGCGATCGAATCGAGCGAGAGCGCGTCGCCGAGCACGGTGACGGTGTCAGGGGCGGCAAGCCTGGTGGCGTCGGTGGAAGCAGCGTGGGCGGACGTGAACCTGACCGGGCGGCGGGTGAACCTTGACCACGAGCGCATCGACCTGACGCCGCGCGACAACAGCCGTCGCGACGTGGGGCTGGTGACGGTGGACCCGTCGGCGGCGGCGATCAGCGTGCAGGTGCAGCAGCAGGCGTTCACGAAGACGATCATCGTCAACCCGGTGATCTCCGGGTCGCCGGCGGTCGGATACAACATCGCCGGGGTATCGGCGAGTCCGGCACTGGTGCAAGTGACGGGGCCGGCGGACGTGCTGGCATCGATTGACGCGGTGCAGGGGCTGGCGACGGCCGTCGTCGCGATCGACGACAGCCGTGCGGACGTGGTGCGGACGGTGGCGGTGATCGTACCGGCGGGCGTGCAGATCCAGGGTCCCTCGACAGTCCGCGTCACGGTGACGATCCAGCCGGCGCGCGGCGAAGCGACGTTCCAGGTGGTCCCGCAGATCCGCAATGTGGGCGGCGGGCTGGCGCTGACCATCGCGGGACCGATCACGGTAACCCTGGCGGGCGACATTCCCACGCTGAACGCGCTGACGCCGGAGGCGATCGCCGCGGTCGCAGACGCGCAGGGGCTGGGGGCGGGGCTGCATCTCCTGACCGTGCAGGTGACGGCGCCAAGCGGGACGACGGTGGTGCGCGTGGAGCCGCCACAGGTGGGGATCGGGTTGACGGGGAGGCCACAGTGACGACCGCAACGAAGCAGCTGCCGGTGGTGGCGATCGTCGGGCGGCCGAACGTTGGGAAATCCGCGCTGTTCAACCGGATCGTCGGCGGGCGTCCGGCGCTGGTCGAGGACATCGCGGGCACGACGCGCGACCGGATCTACGGTGAGGCGACGTGGCGCGGCAGGGACTTCCGGATCGTCGATACGGGGGGTCTGGAGCCGGACGTGCCGGGCACGTACACGCCGCTGGTGCGGGCACAGGTGGAGCAGGCGCTGCACGAGGCGGAGATTGTGCTGTTCGTGGTCGACGCGATCAGCGGGACGACGGCGGCCGACCTGGAGGTGGCGGACCTGCTGCGGCGCACGAGCAAGCCGGTACTGCTGCTGGCAAACAAGGCGGAGACGCGTGAGCGCGAGGCGGCGGCGGTCGGCTTCTACGAGCTGGGGTTGGGCGAGCCGATCGCGATCAGCGCGCACCACGGGCACGGGGTCGCAGACGTGCTGGACATGATCGCGGACTCGCTACCGCCGGCGGAGCAGACGGAGACCGAAACGGGGTTGCGGCTGGCGATCGTGGGGCGGCCGAACGTCGGGAAGTCGTCGCTGTTGAACGCGGTGCTGGGGGAAGAGCGGGTGATCGTGAGCGAGGTGCCGGGGACGACGAGGGACGCGATCGACACGGAGTTCGCGTTCGACGGGCGGCCGCTGGTGCTGGTGGACACGGCGGGTCTGCGGCGGCGAGGCGCGATCGAGCCAGGGGTCGAGAAGCATTCGACGCTGCGGGCGCGGCGCGCGCTGGAGCGGGCGGAGGTGGCGCTGTGCGTGTTCGATCTTTCGGAGGGGTTTACGGCGCAGGACGCGCACGTCGTCGGCTACGCGCTGGAGGCGGCGCGTGGCGTGGTGGTGGTGGCGAACAAGTGGGACCTGGTGCGAGAGGGGGAGTGGACGCAGGAGGATCACGAGCGGCGGCAGCGGTGGAAGTTGAAGTTCGCGCCGTGGATCTCGATCCGGTTCGTCTCGGCGCGGGAGGGGACGGGCGTCGACGAGCTGCTGGCGGAGGCGGTGCGGATCGGCGACGAGCGGCAGCGGCACGTCGACACGGGGGCGCTGAACCAGGCGGTGCGGCGCGCGGTGGCGCAGAAGCCGCCGCCGACGCCATCGAAGGGGAAGCGGATCAAGCTGCTGTACGTGACGCAGGCGGAGGTGAACCCGCCGACGTTCGTGTTCTTCCTCAACGACGCCTCGATGGTGCACTTCAGCTATCGCCGGTACATGGAGAACGTACTGCGCCGGTCCTTCGGGTTCGAGGGCACGGCGATCAAGCTGGTGTTCCGCGGGCGGGCGGTGGAAGCGTAGCGGCGCTCATACTCCGCCAGCGTGATGTTGCCCCACGGTGGACGGCGTAAGACGCCGACACGGCATCCGCGCCGGCCGATCGCGGTCGACATACGGCGCGGAGGGGGCGCCCAGTCACAGACCCCCCAAGAGCGATTTGTGTCCTGAATGCGAGCGGGCCGGCGACAAGCCAGCGGTTTGCGGCGGCTGAGACCGCGAGCCTGGAGATAGACGGCGTAGTACGTTTGTCGCCGTTTTTCGCCGCAAGGCAGGTACACTTGCACCTTCGCTCGCGCGCCATCGCGGCTCAATACTGTCGCCATCGATCGGGTTCGGAGGGCGTCATGAGCCAGAACGTGATTCACTGCAGCGCCTGCGGCGCGGCAAACCCGGAGGCGGCGCCCTCCTGTATACACTGCCGGTTCCGCCTTGAACTGACGCGCGGCCAGCGCACAGCCGGCCTCGCCTTCCTCCTGAATGAACTGCGAGTCGCGCCGTTCACGGAAACGTTGACGCCGGAACAGAGCGAACGGCTCCACGCGCAGTACGAAGGCGAGCTGCGAGCGCTCACCGGCGAGCGTCGGGAGCCGGCACCGCAGCCGCCGCCGGCACGTAGGGTGGCACCGCCGCGGCCCGGGCGCGCCGTGGCCGCAGCGGCGAACGGTCAACCGCGAGACTGGAGTTGGCTCGCCGAGCAACAGGCGAACCTCTTCCTGTTCGCAGGTGCATTCCTCACCGTGATCGCGGCGCTCTTCTACGTCGGCTATTCCGGACAGGCCGTCAGTGGCGCGCTCAAGATGACGTTGCTGGCGCTCTACACGAGCGCGTTCCTCGTTGGGGGCGTGGTGTGCCTGCGCATCCCGCGCGTGGCCATCGCCGGGCAGGTGTTCTTCGCCGTCGGCGCGATCCTGGTGCCGATGAACTTCGTCGCGGCGCGGAGCATCTTCTCAGACCGAAGTCTCAGCACGGAATCGTTGTGGCTCGGCGGCTCGCTTCTCACGGCCGCCTTCTACTCGGCTGTCGCGTACGCCGGCCTGAGCCGGGTCTATGCGTTCGGAGGCGGCGTCGCTCTCGTCAGCGCTGTGCTCGGCGGGACCGTCGTCGCCGGCGTGGCGGAGGAGTGGCGGCCGTTGTGCTTCATCGCGCTCGCGATCGCGATGGCGCTTACGGACATCGCAGCGAGCGAGCGGCTGCGGCGCTGCCTGGGCTCGATCTGGGCCGCACAGGCACGCGTCCTCGCCGTCGCCGCGATCCTGTGGGCGATCGGGCTGGCGCCATTTGCGACGACGGGTCGACCGGGAGAGTTCCAGTTCCAGGCGACAACGCTGTGGTTCCTGCCACTGACATTCGGTGTGCTGCTGGCATACGCCGCGCTCCTCGCGGTCGTCCGGCGGGCTCAAGACGCGGCGTGGCTCTGCATCGCCGCGTTCGCCGGCGGGTGGATCAGCGTGGCCTACGCCACGGGGACGCCCGCCAACTATTACGTCCTCGCGATCGCGGCGCTGGCGCCGATCCTGGGCGCGGGCATGTTGGCGGTGGCAGAGCCTGCCGCGCGCAGGCTGCCACAAGGCTTCGGCGAGATGCTCCACGCCGCCGGGGTCGCCGCGAGCATTGCGTCGGCGCTGGGCGCGCTGATCGTGGCCGAGGCGTCGGCAGAACGAGCGGATGTCGGAAGCCTCGAGCGCTGGTCGCTGGCACCGGCGTTCGCGTTTCTCCTCGCGTTCTATCTCATCGACGCGTTCGGCGGTCGCCGGCGAAGCGGTCCAGCCGGTGCTGCCCTGGCACTTGCGGGAATCTGTGCCGCCGTCGTCTTCGGCGTCGACGCGAGCGCGGAGTACTACGCGTTCGCCTTCGTGGTGCCGGCGATCGCACTGGCCGTGCTGGTGCGCTGGACGCCAAATACCAAGACCTCGCGACTGCACGCCTCGTGGCGAGGCGACGTGCGGATCGTCGGCACCGGACTCGCGGTCGCGGGCGTCGCGATCGCCGTTGGGGCCGCGCTGGCTGCGTTCTCGGCGGAGGCGACCTATCAGCCGCAATACCGCGGATACCTGCCGCTTGTGTTCGCGTTGGCAGCCGTCTTCTTCGCGATCGAGGCATCGCGGGAGAAGCGCGCGGGACTTACGGGGGCGCTCCTCGTCTCACTCGGTGGCGCGATCGTCAGTTTGCCGTACGTCTTCGAGGCGAACGCAGCGTGGTACGGCGCAGCGTTCGCCGCAACGGGCGCGGTGTTCGGGTACGGCGGCCGAGCGTGGTCGCCGCGCTGGCTGGACGAACGTGCGAGGGACGGCGTCGCGGTCGCCTCCATGACGGTCGCGTGGCTGCCATTCGAGCCGGCCTACACAGGCGAGGCGCGCCTCGGCGCGGCGGTGCATCTCGCGGCAGCCTCGTTCTACGCCACGGCAGCGGTGGTCGATCGTAGCCGCCTCACGCTGAGCGAGGTGCTGGGACTGACGAACAATGCGCCGGTCCGCGCGGCGATGGCTTGGCTGTATCCCGCGGCGTTGACGGGGATGATCGGTTACGTGTTCTTCTTGCGGTCGATGCCGGCAGGGGAAGGCGCGAACGCCGGGTGGTTTGCAGTTCCACTGATGGCACCAGCACTCGGGTTCGCCGGCACGGGGGCGACGACGCGATGGTGGCGGCCAGAGTTCCGCGTCCATCTGTACCTCATCTCGCTGGCGGTAGCGATCAGCTCAGTCGTGGCGGCGGACAGTGCCGGTACGCTGGCGGCGCTGGTGACGGCGTACGCCGCGACGTACGGGGTCTGCGCCGCGTGGGAGGACGCGCCGTGGCTGGGCGTGCCGAGTGTTGTGTTCGCGTTCGCGGCAGTCCCGGCGTGGCGGGCTCGTGCGGACGCACCGTTTGCGGCGATCCCCGCGGCGTATTCGGGCCTGGGACTCGGGCTGGGGGCGTTTGCGGCAGTGCTGCGGCGGGTCAAGCGATGGCACACGCCGTTGCTCGGCGCTGCGACGACGGTCGCCGCGGCAGCGCCGCTCGTGGGCTTCGGCATGCTGGCCGCACACGCGGATCGGGGACTCGTGGACGGCGTCCGATTCGAACGGACGGCGCTCTACCAGTGGTCGACGCTGGCGGTGGCGCTGGCCGGCGGACTTGGCCTCTGGGCGTCGTGGACCGAGCGGCGGCGGTGGGGCATCGTGCCAGCGACGGCGGTTCTGACGGTGGCGTTGCTCCTGGAGATCGGCCACTTCCGACCTTCGAACCCGCAGTGGTACACCACTGTGATCGGAGCCTATCTGGTAGCGCTGGGGCTCGTCGGGTTTTGGAAGCTTCAGCTCATCAGGGAGCTGGAAGAGGCCGCGGCGTGGATTGAGGCACTCGGTGCGAGCGTGATCATGGCGCCGTCGGCGGTGCAGTCTTTGCAGGGCGAGTGGCGATATCTGCTGGTGCTGCTGATCGAATCGAGTGCGTTTTTCGCGGCGGGCGTGACGCTTCGGCGGCGCGGCATGCTAGCCGCGGCGATGTTGTTCCTGGTGGGCGTCGCGGGCCGCACGCTGTTCGATGCGGTGAACGCCTTGCCGAACTGGGTGGCAGTGATGCTCGCGGGGATCACGCTGCTCGCTATCGGCATGGGGATCCTGCTTGGACGGGAGCGGTGGAGCGCGCTGCAGCGTTCGCTGCTTGGCTGGTGGGACGGAGCCGGTGGCCACCACGATGTGTACCCGCGCTGAACAAGTAGATGGGATACAGTGGCGCGTACGCGGGCAGCACGCGCGAGGGAGGAGCCGGCCATGTGGTGGGCGATCGCGGTAGGTGGGGCGCTGGGGTACGCGATCGGTTCGGTGCAGTTCGGGCTGATCGTGGGGCGCATCACGCGGGGCGTGGACATCCGCGACTACGGCAGCGGCGCGACCGGCGCGACGAACGTCATCCGGACGTCCGGGGCGAAGGCGGGTGTGCTGGTGATCGTGCTGGACATCGCAAAGGGGATCGTGCCGGTGTACGCAGGGATCGCGCTGGGGCACGCGGCGGGGCTGGGCCTCGACGACCGTGCCTGGGCGGCGGCGGCGGGCGGATTCGGCGCGGTGCTGGGTCACATCTGGCCGCTGTGGTTCGGGTTCCGCGGGGGCAAGGCGGTGGCGACGGGGTTCGGCGCGGCGCTGGCGATGAACCCGCTTGCGGCGGTGGCGCTCATCCCCGTAGCGGCGCTGATCGTCGGCAGCGTGCGGATCATGTCGGTGATGTCGATTCTGGTGCCGCCGGTGCTAGCGGCGGTGTTCGTGGTGCTGGCAGTGCGGGGGGTGAGCCCGCCGGCGTACGCGGCGTTCGCGGTGCCGACGGCGCTGCTGATCATCTACAAGCACCGGGCGAACATCGGGCGGCTGCTGGCCGGGACGGAGCCGCGCATCGGCCGAGGGGGCGAGAAGCGAGGCGGGGGCACGGGCGCCTCGGAGCCGCACGGGGCGGCGTCCCCGCGACGGTGACGGACGGCGGCCGACCATGGGCGGCCCCCAGCAGAACATACAGCAGACGACAGGCAGCTCATCCCCTTCGCCACTGCGAGCCATCGGGCAACGCGATGCACGCCGGCGCTCCATGCCGACTCTTCGATCACGGTGGCTATTAGGCGGGGCGCGACCGCCGATGGGCGGCGGCGACGTGACGCAGGGAGCTCCTCCTACAACGCGGTACGGCGATAGAGGCGTGCGACGGCTATCGGGCGAAAGCCGAGGCCGGCGTACATGTTCTTCGGCGTGTCGCCAGGATCGCAGACGATGACGACGGGGTCGGCGCCATGGGCGCGGGCATCGGCGACGCAGTGGTGGATGAGCGCGGTGGCGATGCCACGGTGGCGGTACGCGGGATCGACGTAGAGGTCTTCGACCTGGCCGACGCCGCCGATCCCTTCCCAGGCGTTGAAGAAGCCACGGGGCGCGCCGTCAGCCCAGGCGAGCCAGTAGCGCGACGGCGGACACTTGGCACGATTGGCGACGGCGAGACCGGCGGCGACCTGTTCGGCCACGTCGGGCTCGAGCGCGGCGCCGTGTTCCATGAAGTCGGCACGCTTCAGGGACGCGTAGGCGCGCCAGTCATCGCCGGTCGCGGCGAGGCGGATGTCGCAGGGCTTCGGTGCGTCGTGCAGGGCGCCTTCGAGGAGCATGACCAGTGAGTCGCTGCGCTCGTAGCCGTCGAGGGCGAGGCGGGCCTCGACGGCGGGCGGCGTGTCGGGCAGGAGGCGGTAGGTGCGGGCGCGGGTGTGCGGGTAGGCGGCGTCGACGGCGGCGAGCAGGCTGTCGATCTCATCGGGGGTGGCTGCGGTGACGTCGGTGACGAAGTTGGCGTCGTAGATCAGGGGCAGCGCCGGGTCGCGGACGAGCGTGGCGTGCGGGACGGTGAGCCGCTGGTGGCCGAGGGCGAGGTTGGCGTAGTTGACGGCGAGGGCGCTGCGGGTCAGGTTGTCCATTGTTGCCTCACCCCCTGGCCCCCTCTCCACCGAGTGGAGAGGGGGAACGCGGCCGAGCGTGTGCGCATGATCTGGGGGGCGCCATGTGCTTCACCCCCTTTGGCGCCCTCTCCACCGAGTGGAGAGATGTGCGGATCGCCGTGCGCGTCGGGATCGTCCAGATGCGAGCGGGTGGCGATTGGGCGGCGATTGTGTGCGGTTTTGCGCATCTCTTATGTCGTGTCCAGATTCAAAAATGCGTTTCGCTCGGCAGTTTTGGTGTTTTTCGGTCGAACCCCTTCCTCCGAGGTGGCGGCGGAGGGCCGGGGCCGGGCGCACTGTTCGAACATGGGTGGATGATACGCGGGGGCGGGGG
>DASQHL010000068.1:0-7586 GCA_035632115.1 Dehalococcoidia bacterium
GCGGCGGAGGTGCAGCTGACGCCGACGGAGTACACGCTGCTGAAGTACCTGGCGCTGAACGCCGGCAAGGTGCTCACGCACCCGATGATCCTGCGGGCCGTATGGGGCGCGGAGTACGCGAGCGACACAGCGCTGCTCCGCACATACATCAACCAGTTGCGCTCGAAGCTAGGCGACGATCCGGGAGCGCCGCGGTTCATCCGGACGGACGCCGGGGTGGGGTACCGGTTCGTCGAAGCGGACGCCGGGCGCTGACCGGGCCGGGCAGACTCCCGGCTCCTCTTCTTATAGATTTCTGATGAGTGGCGCCGTCCGGCCGACGCGGCGCTTAGGCGGGCGAGGCTACAGTAGGCGCCATGAACGTGCTGCTCGTTGAGGACGACGCGCCCCTGGCTGACGTGATCGCGCGGAATGTGCGGGCGCGGGGGCACGGCCTGACCATCGCGGCGACGGCGGAAGGGGCAGTGCTGGCGATGGCGGAGGCGTGGCCGGACGTGGTGGTGCTGGACGTAAACCTGCCGGACTTGACGGGATGGGAGATCCTGCGGCGGATGAGCGTCGAGGATCGGCAGCGCGTGGCGGTGATCGTCATCTCGGCGGCGCCGATCTCGGAAAAGCGCATGGTGGAGTTCCGGCCGCAGCGGGCGTTGCAAAAGCCCTTTCCAATCGAAGCGCTGGTACGGATGCTAAACGAGGTGGCGCCAACGGCGGAGAACGCCTGAGCCGGCGGCGTTTCGCCGTACGCGCGCCATCGTGAGGGAGTGTCGTGATGAGTCCTGACGTCGTGTTCGTCCTGGTGAGCGCCGTCCTCTTCGTGGCCATTACCGCTTGCATCTGGGCGCTGGAGAGGGTGTGAGGGCGTGGAGAACATCGTGCTCTCAATCGGCTCGGCGGTGGTCATGCTGTACCTGATCCTGGCGCTGATCCGTCCGGAGTGGTTCTAGAAAGCGACGCTCGATGACGGGCAGCGGCGTTGTCCACATCCTGCTGTACTTCGGCATGGTGCTGGCATTGACGAAGCCGCTGGGCGCGTACATGGCGGCGGTGTTCGAGGGCGAGGGGCGGCTCTCGAAGCGGGTGTTCGCGCCGGTGGAGCGCGTGGTGTATCGCGCGTTCTTCGTAGACGAGACGTCGGAGATGGACTGGAAGCGCTACGCGCTGAGCGTGATGATGTTCAGCGCGATCAGCATGTTCGCGGTGTACGCGATGCTGCGCCTGCAGGGCCACCTGCCGCTGAACCCGCAGAACCTGCCGGCGGCGCCGGGGCACCTGGCGTTCAACACGGCAGCGAGCTTCACGACGAACACGAACTGGCAGTCGTACGCCGGCGAATCGACGATGAGCTACCTGTCGCAGATGCTGGCGCTGACGGTGCAGAACTTCGTGTCGGCGGCGGTGGGCATCGCAGTGGTGATCGTGCTAATCCGGGGCTTCGCGCGGCGGAGCACGGCGGATCTGGGCAATTTCTGGGTGGACCTGACGCGCTGCATCCTGTGGATCCTTCTCCCGCTCTCCATCGTGTTGTCGCTCGTGCTGGTGTCGCAGGGGGTGATCCAGAACTTTAGCGGGTACCGGGAGATCACGACGTTGGAGGGGGCGAAGCAGGTGCTGGCGATGGGGCCGGCGGCATCGCAAGTGGCGATCAAGCAGCTGGGGACGAACGGCGGCGGGTTCTTCAACGCGAACTCGGCGACGCCGTTCGAGAACCCGACGCCGTTCTCGAACTTCGTGGAGGCGGTGGCGATCCTCCTCATCCCGGCGGCGCTCACGCACACGTTCGGGAAGATGATGGGGGACACGCGGCAGGGGTGGGCGATCTTCGCTGCGATGAGCATCATCTTCCTGGCCGGGGCGGTCTTCGCGTACGGCGCCGAGCAGACAGGCAACCCGACGCTGGCCAGCCTGGGTGTGGACCAGGCGTACCACACCGGCCAGCAGGCGTCATCGGGCGGCAACATGGAGGGGAAGGAGGTGCGGCTCGGGATCGCTGATTCGGCGATCTGGGCGGTGGCGACGACCGATGCCTCTAACGGATCAGTGAACTCGATGCACGACAGCTATACGCCCCTGGGCGGGCTGGTGCCGCTGTTCAACATCCACCTGGGCGAGATCGTCTTCGGGGGCGTGGGCAGCGGGCTGTACGGGATGCTGGTGTTCGCGATCATCGCGGTGTTCGTGGCGGGGCTGATGATCGGCCGGACGCCGGAGTACCTGGGGAAGAAGATCGGGCCGCGGGAGATGAAGCTAGCGGCGATCTACTTCCTGGTCAGCTCGGCGCTGATGATCTTGCTGACCGCGGTCGCGGTGGAGGTGAAGCAAGGAGTTGCGGGGCCGCTGAACGCGGGAGCTCACGGGTACACGGAGATCCTCTATGCGTTCTCGTCGGCGGGTGGCAACAATGGCTCGGCGTTCGCCGGATTGAACGCGAACACGCCGTTCTACGACACGTCGCTGGGGATCTCGATGCTGATCGCGCGCTTCGTGCCGCTGATCGCGATCCTGGCGCTTGCGGGCTCACTGGGGCGGCAGCGGCGCGTGCCGGAGTCGGCGGGGACGCTGCCGACCAACAGCCCGCTGTTCGTGGGACTGCTGGTGGGGGTGGTGATCATCGTCGCGGGACTGACGTTCTTCCCGGCGCTGGCGCTGGGGCCGATCGCGGAGCACTTCCTGGTGCACGCGCACGTGCTGTCATAGGGAGCTCACGAATGCCGGAGTCCCAATCCCCGATGGAAGCGACCGAGCACCGGTCGGAGATCGCGCAGCAACGGCGGGCGCGAACGTCGATCTTCCACAGCGCAATCATGCGGCAGGCGGCGCTGGACGCGCTGGCGAAGCTGCACCCAAGGCACCTGCTGGCGAACCCGGTGATGCTGGTGGTGGAGCTGGGCGCGGCGCTGACGACGGTGATGTTCGTGCAGGAGGTGTTGGGGAGCCGGCACGAGCCGCGCGGCTTCACGGCGGGGGTCTCGGCGTGGCTGTGGTTCACGGTGCTGTTCGCCAACTTCGCGGAGGCGATGGCGGAGGGGCGCGGAAAGGCGCAGGCAAACACGCTGCGCTCGATGCGGGGGGAGACGTTCGCACGGCGAGAGACGGGCGGCGGCGGGACGGAGATGGTGCCTTCGGCCGACCTGCGGAAGGGCGACGTGATGCGCGTCGAGGCGGGCGAGATCATCGCGGGCGACGGCGACATCATCGAGGGCGTGGCGTACGTGAACGAGGCGGCGATTACGGGCGAGTCGGCGCCAGTGCTGAAGGAGCCGGGCACGGACATCCGCAGCTCGGTCACGGGCGGGACGACGGTGACGAGCGACTGGCTGCGGATCCGGGTGACGGCGGACCCGGGCGAGACGTTCCTAGACAAGATGATCGCACTGGTCGAAGGAGCGCAGCGGCAGAAGACGCCGAACGAGATCGCGCTGAACATCCTGCTGGCGGCGTTCACGATCATCTTCCTGCTGGCGGTCGGGACGATCCGGCCGTTCGTGGGATACGTGGGCGGGAGCGTGACAACGACGGCGCTGGTGGCGCTGCTGGTGTGCCTGATCCCGACGACGATCGGCGGGCTACTGTCGGCGATTGGGATCGCGGGGATGGACCGGCTGGTGCAGCACAACGTGCTGGCGATGTCGGGGAAGGCGGTCGAGACAGCGGGGGACATCGACACGCTAATCCTGGACAAGACGGGGACGATCACGTTCGGGAACCGGCTGGCGACGGAGTTCATCCCCGTCGACGGCGTCACGGAAGCGGCGTTGATCACGGCGGCGGTGGAGGCGTCGGTGGCGGACGAGACGCCCGAAGGGCGGTCGATCCTGGCGCTGGCACGGACGCTGGGCTTCAGCACCGACAGCAGCGGGGAGGGCGAGCTGATCCCGTTCACCGCGGAGACGCGCATGAGCGGCGTGCGGATGGACGGTCACCGAATCATGAAGGGGGCAGTGGACGCGGTCGCGGCGCTGTCACCGGCGGTGCCGGACGATCTGCACGAGGTGGCACGGCGGATCTCGGTCGCGGGCGGCACGCCGCTGGCGGTGGTGGACAACACGGATGTGCTGGGCGTGATCTACCTGAAGGACACGGTCAAGCCGGGGATCCGCGAGCGGTTCGAGGAGATGCACCGCGCGGGGATCCGCACGGTGATGGTGACGGGCGACAACCGGCTGACGGCGGCGACGATCGCGGCGGAGGCAGGCGTGAACGACTTCGTGGCCGAGGCGAAGCCAGAAGACAAGATCGGGCTGATCCGGGCCGAGCAGGCGAAGGGGCACCTGGTAGGCATGACGGGCGACGGCACAAACGATGCGCCGGCGCTGGCCCAGGCCGACGTTGGCGTGGCGATGAACAGCGGGACGGCGGCCGCGAAGGAAGCGGCGAACATGGTCGACCTCGATTCCGACCCGACGAAGTTGATGGAGGTCGTGACGATTGGCAAGCAGCTGCTGATGACGCGCGGGGCGCTGACGACGTTCAGCATCGCGAACGACGTCTCCAAATACTTCGCGATCATCCCGGCAATGTTCGTGGGGGTGTATCCCCAGCTGGACAAGATGAACGTGATGAGGCTCTCGACGCCGCAGAGCGCGATCCTGTCAGCGGTGATCTTCAACGCGCTGATCATCGTGGCGCTGATCCCGCTGGCGCTCCGCGGTGTGGCGTACCGAGCGGCGGGCGCGGGCGAGATCCTGCAGCGCAACCTGCTGATCTACGGGCTGGGCGGGCTCGTGGCGCCGTTCGTGGGCATCAAGCTGATCGACCTGCTGCTGGTGCTGCTGCACCTGAACTGAGGACGGAGGTACGCGTGCTTCGGACCACACTGCTCGACCTGCGGACGGCGATCGTCTCGTTCGTGCTGCTCAGCTTGGTGCTGGGGTTGGCATATCCGTACGCGATCACCGGCGTGGCCCAGGCGGTGTTCCACCGGCAGGCGAACGGCAGCCTGGTCACGGTGAACGGACGGGCCGTTGGCTCGTCGCTAATTGGGCAGAACTTCAGCGGGGCGGGGTATTTCCACCCGCGTCCGTCGGCCGCGGGGAGCACGGGGTACGATGCGACCGCATCGGGCGGGTCGAACCTCGGGCCATCGAGCAAGGCGCTTTCCACGAGGGTAGCCGGGGACGTGGCGAAGGTGCGGGCGGAGAACGGAATGGCGCCGGGAGCGAAGGTGCCAGTCGACGCGGTGACGGCATCGGGGAGCGGGCTAGACCCGCACATCTCGCCGGACTACGCGGAGCTGCAGGTGCGGCGCGTAGCGCATGCGCGGGGCGTGGCCGAGGACGCCGTGCGGAGATTGGTGGCCGAGAACACGGACGGCGCGACGCTCGGCGTGCTGGGCGAGCCGCGGGTGAACGTGCTGCGCCTGAACCTGTCGCTCGACCAAGTCTTCGGGCCGGCGCCACGGTAGCGGGCCTGGATGAGCGGCGGCTGCGCAGGCGGAGCGGGGCGCGGAGGAGACACGTGACGATAGACGATGCACGCCCGGACCCGGAGGCGCTGCTCGCACGGGCGAGGCGCGACGAGCGGGAGGCGTCCGGGCGGGGACGGCTGCGGATCTTCATCGGCGCGTTTCCGGGCGTGGGCAAGACGTACACGATGCTGAGCGAGGCGCATCGCCGCGTGTCGTACGGCGAAGACGTGGTGGTGGGGTTCGTCGAAACACACGGGCGCGCGGCGACGGAAGCGCAGATTGCCGGGCTGGAGGTGCTGCCGCGGAAGCGCATCGCCTACCGCGGCGTCACGGTGGAGGAGCTGGACGTGGACGCCGTGCTGCGGCGCCACCCTTCGGTCTGCCTGGTGGACGAGCTGGCGCACACGAACGCGCCGGGCTCCGAGCGCGAAAAGCGCTACGAGGATGTGGACACCATCCTCGAGGCGGGCATCAACGTCGTGACGACGTTGAACGTGCAGCACCTGGAGAGCCTGAACGATACGGTGCAGGCGCTCACAGGCGTGCGGGTGCGCGAGACGATCCCGGACCGGGTGGTGGACGAAGCGGACGAGTTGATCCTCATCGACCTGACGCCGGAGGGCGCGCGGGCGCGGATGGAGCACGGCCACATCTATCCGCCCGCGCAGGCGGCGGCGGCGCTGCGGCATTTCTTCCGGCCGGAGAACCTGGCGGCGCTGCGCGAGCTGGCGCTGCGACGGACGGCACAGGAGGTCGATGAGCAGCTTGACGTTTACATGCGCGAGTCGGCGCGGCAGCAGCGGGCGGACATCGAAGAACACGTGCTGGTGTTTATCGACGGGTCGCCGTTCTCTCGGACGCTGATCCGGCGGGGGTGGCGCATCGCACAGGGGCTACGGGCGACACTGGCGGTGGCGTATCTGCGCAGGCCGATGGCGGAGGGCGAACAGGCGGACCTGGCGCGCACGCTGGAGCTGGCCGAGGACCTGAATGCGCGCGTGTTCCCGTTGAGCGCGACGGATGCGGCGACGGCACTGCGGGGGATCATCGGCGCGGAGGGGGTCCATCACCTGGTACTACGGCACGAGCGCCGGGGCGGGGTGGCGCGGTTGCTCAAGCGCTCGCTGGCGGACGAGTTGATGCAGGCGCTGCCCAACCTCGACGTGCACCTCGTCGCGGAGCACGGCGCACCGGGAGGCTGATCCAGGCGGCCGTCAGCCGAGGCGGAGGGGGTGGCGGCGGACATCGACGCCATCCGCACTGAACCGGACGACGTTTACGGTCCTGGCCACTTCGGGCGAGCCCGAGTAGTAGGCGCGCGCGCCCGGCCGGCCCGCCGGCTGCGGCACATCCCAATGGCCGAGTGCGATGTAGTCGGCGCCGGCGGCGTCCAGGTCGTCGTCGTGGATCAGCCAGCCGCGGTGGGCGTCGTGTGGGCCGGTGACCCAGTGGCCGTGGGCGACGACGACGTGCCAGCGCAGCGTGCGGACGCGGCCGGTGAGCAGCGGGGTCATGTCCGCATAGGCCGTGTGCGGAGCGCCGGAGACCTCCAGATCGAGGTGGGGGAGGCGCACGGTGTCGCCTGCGGTGACGCCGAGGATGTGGACGTTCGGCACAGTAGCCATGCCGTCACGGCGGTAGACGGCGTCAGGGATAGCGGGATCGTGGTTGCCGGGGAGGATCACGACGTCGATCGCGGCTTCCGCGAGCATGCTTGCAGCGGCCGCAACGACGGGGGCCGGCGCGCGGTGGCTGTCGAAGACATCGCCGGCGAGGATGAGCGCCTGGGCGCGCGCTTCGGCCGCCGCCTCCAGTACGGCGCGGAGCGACGCCAGCTCCTCGCCGGGGCGCGACCGGCCACCGATGTGGAGGTCGGAGCTGTGGGCGAGCGTGAGCCCACCGGACGAGGGGGCGGGGGCGGGAGTGGAGGTATCCGCTTGCACGGTGTATTGTCGCCGGGCCGGGTGGGTGGAGGAAGTGCGGGGCTGGCGGCGCGGGCGAGGCGGGGCGTGTGGGGGCTACAATCTCCGCAGCGGCGGGCGCCGCGGCGCCGGCTGCGAGGAGGTGGCGCCATGCGCATCCAGAGCGGGCAGTTAGTGACACTGGGCTACGGGCGCTACGTGCGCTCGGACGAGATCGTGGCGGTGGAGCCGATCACGGAGGGGCGAGGGCCGGGGCGGCG
>DASQHL010000069.1:0-14951 GCA_035632115.1 Dehalococcoidia bacterium
CCCTCCCGCCCCCGCGAGTGATCCCTCTGCCCGCCCTCTACGTAACGTTTCTGTGATGCCGCCACCGGGCACCGTCCCGTGTACGCGTTTCGTCGCGAGTCCTGCTTGTGCCGGGATCGCCTACGCTCTACAATCTCCCGACATTCACCGCCCCGCGCGGGCTACACCAGGGGTTCCATGACCTACCAGGCTGAAGACAAGGCGCGCGTCAAGCGCGTCCGCACCGAGCAGGCGATCCAGTTCGCCATGCAGAGCCGCTGGGACGATGCGATCACCGCCAATCGCGCGATCATCGCCGCGTTCCCCGAAGAGGCCGACGCTTTCAATCGCCTCGGCAAGGCGCTTGCCGAAACGGGCAAGATCAAGGAGGCGCGCGAAGCGTACCAGAAGGCGCTCGAATTAGAGCCCTCGAACATGATCGCCCGCAAGAACCTCGACCGCCTCGCCAGCGCTAGGGCCAAGGTCGAGCCCGATCGCGCCCAGCAGGTCGATACCAGCCTGTTCATCGAGGAGATGGGCAAGACCGGCGTCACCGTCCTCCGTCCCGCCAACAAGAAGATGCTCGGCACGCTCACCGCTGGCGACGAGGTTGCGCTCAAGGGCGTCGGCTCCCGCCTCACCGTCGAGACCATGGCCGGCGAGTACATCAGCGATGTCGAGCCACGGCTGGCGCTGCGTCTCACCAAGCTGATGAACGGCGGCAATAAGTACGCCGCCGCTGTCGCGAGCGCCACCGGCGATGGTGTCCGCATCATTATCAAGGAAACCTTCCAGCACCCCACCCAGGTCGGCCGCCTCTCCTTCCCCGCCGGCAAGGCCGGCGACGTCGTGCGCCCCTACACCAAGGAGAGCATGGTCCGCGCCGATATGGACGATGACGAGGACTACGCGGACGAGACCGAAGAGTGGGAAGAAGCCGATACCGAGCCTGAGCCTGACGCGGAGCCGCGGGACGTCAACATTTTCGATGTGGCGCGCAGCGAAGACGCCGACGAGCCTGAATTCGAGGAGTAGCGCTCCCCCCGGCCGCCGGCCACTCCCCGCCGTGCCCCACCGCTGCGCCCCGATCCCGTCTGCCGCGGCTCGCTGGATGTGAGGCTGTACCGTATGGATGAGCGCCCCCGCATCGGAGTCACCCGCTGGGAAGACGTCCCGGGCGAGGCGGTCGACCGCTACTGGGCTCGCGTCTCCGATGCCGGCGGCTCCGTCGTCGACCTGGACGAGGCCGCCGCGGGCCGGGCCGCCGAGATCGTGCGGTCGCTGCACGGACTTGTCCTGACCGGCGGGATCGATGTCGATCCGGCCGGCTACGCCCGCGAGCGTGACCCCAACGTCAAGGAGACCTCGCCCGAGCGCGACGCGATGGAGCTGGCCGTCCTGGACGCGGCACTGCAGCGTGAGCTCCCCGTGCTCGCCATCTGCCGCGGCCACCAGCTGATGAACGTCGCCTTCGGTGGCTCCCTCCTGCAGCACATCGAAAGCGGCGATCATCGCGCCGACTATCGCGCGCAGGGCTACCCTTCGCGCTGGCACCAGGTGCAACTCGAGGACGGCTGCCGGCTCGCCGCCGTCTTCGGTGCGACCGCCTTCGAGATCAACTCCCGCCATCACCAGGCCGTGCGCGATGCCGACCTCGCCCCCGGACTGCGTGCAGTCGCCTTCGCCGACGACCACGGCGCACGGCTCGTCGAAGCCGCCGAGAGCCTCCAGCACCGCTGGGTCGTGAGCGTGCAGTGGCACCCCGAGCGTCCGGAGCCGCACAAGCCCGACTTCGCGCCCCTCATGCGCCGCCTGTTCGATGCGTTTGTCGCCGAGGCCGCCGCGGCCCGCGACTGAGGCGAAGCTAGCGCGGCGCGCTCTCAACGATCCGGAACGGCACCGATCGCGCCAGCGCGCCGTCCGTCCACAGCTCCGCCACGGCCTCGACCGCCCGCTCGATCCGGATGCCCATGTTCACCGTGAACATCACTCGCTGCGTCGTGCCCGGCGGCAGCCCCGGCGGCCGTCCCTGCTCGAACTCGCCCCCCACGTCGGTGAACACCGTGCCGTCCTCCGCCCGCACGACGATCCGGAAATTGTGCCGCGCGTTCGTCTCCAGCCACGGCACCAGGATCCCCGCCGCCACCGCCATCTGGTGTTGCGCCGGAAACTCCTTCGCCCCCACCATCGTCCAGCCGCCGCCCAGCAGGTACAGCTTGTCCCCTTGCACTTGCGCCGCGTCCGCAAGGATCAGGAAATCTGGCGTAATGCCTTCACTCACCCGTCGCCCCCTTCTACGGCGTCACGCCGGCCGCGACCAGCAGCTCGGCCGCCCGCACGCCCGCCGCGCGATCGCCGAACGCGTCCGTGATGATCTGCTCCGTCTTCTTCGGGTCCAGCAGCTGGATCGAGCCAACGCACGACTGGCACGACACCGACGCGTCCCCCAGCGAACGCGTCTTCAAGTCACTGGAAGTCACCCCCTTGAGCAGCGACAGAACACCCGCGGACTGGCGCCACCCCATGTCCGTCTTCACCGTCTTCCGGTACGCGCTGAACGCCGCCGGTGCCCGCAACAGCGACAGCGGCGACTCCGCCTGGTGGATCAACGCCGATGCCACCCGCTGCTGCCGCAGGATCCGGTCGAAGTCTGACGACCCCTGCCGGATCCGCCCGTACGCGACCGCCTGGTACCCGTCCAGCGACAGCTTTCCCGCCGGAAAGTACTGCGGCACCACGTGGATGTCGTCATCCGAGTAGTCCTTCTGCCCGAACGCCTTGGGATTATCGATCGTCACGCCACCCATCGCGTCGATCAGCCCCTCCGCCGATCGCTGGTCGAAGATCACGTAGTGATCGATCGCGATCCCCATGTTGTGCGCGATCGTCCGCTCCAGCGCCTTCGGAGCGGCGCTGCTGTCCTTCGATGACCAGTCGTACACGTACGCCGTGTTGATCCGGTCCTGCGTGTACGTGCCGTCCGGCATCGGCACCTGCATCAGCGAGTCCCGCGGAATGCTCAGGATCCCCGCCGTGTGGTTGTTCGGGTCGATGCGCACCAGCAGGATCGAGTCCGTCCGGCTCGGCCCGGTCTCCGTCGGCCGCCGGTCCAGCCCGACCACCAGCACGATGAACGGACGGTCCGGCAGCCCGAACAGCAGCGGCGCGCCGCCCGGGAACGGCACCGATACCCGCGCCGATGTGAACGGTAGCCCGATCGGCTGCACCGTCGTCCCGACCGCCAGGATCAGGTACGCGATGGTCAACAGCAGTACGTTGCGCAGCCAGTGAGATCGCCGCTGCCTGCGCGGCGTAAGCACCTGCGGAGGGGCGGCCGCCGCCCCGGCGGGGCGCTCGCGTAACTGTCCGTAGGCCTCGATGTCATCCATGACCGTCGGGCATGATAGCGGACGCGGATGAGCACGCCGCCCCGCCGCTGTCGGTGCCTCCTGCCTGCCGGTAGAATCGCCGCATGCGGATCGGCCAGGGGATCGATGTGCACGCCTTCGCCGAAGGGCGCCGCCTCATGCTCGGCGGCGTCGAGATCGCGCACCCCCGCGGTCTCGCCGGACACTCGGACGCCGATGTGTTGCTGCACGCCCTGGTCGATGCACTGCTCGGCGCCGCCGCGCTCGGCGATATCGGCACCATGTTTCCCTCCGCGGACGATCGCTGGAAGGACGCCGCCGGCCTCGACCTGCTCGCCCGGGCCTACGAACGCGTCCGCGCTGCCGGCCTCATCCTCGTGAACGCGGACACCGTCGTCGTCGCCGAAGCGCCCCGCCTCGCGCCGCACGTCCCCGCCATGCGTGCAGCGATCGCTGCCGCGCTCGAGGTCGAACCCGGCCGCGTGAGCGTCAAGGCGTCCACAGCGGATCGTCTGGGCTTCACGGGCCGCGGCGACGGCATTGCCGCCTTCGCGACGGTACTGCTACAGTAGACGATAAGGCAGTCCCGCTGTCGGGAGTCGAAACGTGGCGATGTCTTCTCTCCTCCGATCCCCCCGCCTCGCCCCGGTCGTCGGGTGCGCGGCGTGCGGTTGTCCACGGGGGCGTGCCCGCTAGGCGACGCCCCTCCCCCGGCCAGCAACGAAGCAGGAGGAAGACCGCCGTCCCCATGTCGGTGCTCACGTCCATCAGGCGCGACATCCAGGCCATCCGCGACCGCGACCCCGCTGCGCGGAGCGCGCTGGAGATCGTCCTCGCCTACCCCGGCTTCCACGCGCGCGAGCTGCACCGTCTCGCCCACGCGCTCCATCAACGCGGCGTCCCCGTCGTCCCCCGCGCCATCTCGAACTTCGGCCGCTTCGTCACCGGGATCGAGATCCACCCGGGAGCCACGATCGGCGAGGGCCTCTTCATCGATCACGGCATGGGCGTCGTCATCGGCGAGACCGCGGAGGTCGGCGATGACTGCCACATCCTGCAGGGGGTCACGCTTGGCGGGACAAGCCTGCACCGCACCAAGCGCCACCCCACCCTCGGTCGCGGCGTCACCGTCGGTGCCGGCGCGAAGCTGATCGGCGCCGTCGAGATCGGCGACAACGCGCGCATCGGCGCCGGTTCCGTCGTCGTGACGAGCGTCCCGCCCAACGCCACCGTCGTCGGCGTCCCCGGCCACGTCGTCGCCTACCACGATCCGGGGGGCGACACCATTACCCGCCTCCCCGATCCCGAGTGGGACCGCATCGATGGGCTGGAGCGCCACGTCGAGGAGTTGGAGCGCCGCATCCGCGCGCTGCAGGGCCAGCTCGAACGCCTCGGTGGCGAGCGACCACCCGATGCCCGCGACACCGCCGAACCCGCCCACCTGCACCGGCAGCGCGACGGCGAGCCCGGCCTCACCGCCATCACGGGCAACGAGGCGGTGAGCGGTTGATCCGCTTCACCAACACGCTCACGCGCCAGCTCGAGCCATTCGAGCCGCAGGGCGACGTCGTAACGATGTACGTCTGCGGCATCACGCCCTACGACGAGTCCCACATCGGGCACGCCATGAGCTACATCGTCTTCGACGTCGTCAAGCGCTACCTCACATGGCGCGGCTACAGCGTCAAGCACGTCCAGAACTTCACCGACATCGACGATCGGATCATCGAGCGCGCCAACCGCCTGCGCATCACGACCGACGCCCTCGTCGAAAAGTACATCGGCCTATACACGGACGACATGCGCGACCTCAACGTCCAGCCGGCCGATGTCTACCCGTACGCCACGCACGAAGTCGAGGGCATGATCGCGATCATCGAGGGCCTGGTGGCGAAGGGCTTCGCCTACGTGACCTCGTCGCTGCACAGCGAGTGGTCCGACGTCTACTACCGCGTCTCCGCGAAAAAAGACTACGGCAAGCTGTCACATCGCACCCAGGAATCTCTGCTTGCCGGCGCCCGCGTCGAGCCCGGCGAGCAGAAGGAGCACGCCGCTGACTTCGCGCTCTGGAAGGGCGCCAAGGCCGGAGAACCCTCCTGGGACAGCCCCTGGGGCAAGGGCCGCCCCGGCTGGCACATCGAGTGCTCCGCCATGTCCCTGCGCTACCTCGGCGCCACCATCGATATCCACGGCGGCGGCGAGGACCTCGTCTTCCCCCATCACGAGAACGAGATCGCCCAGACGGAGGCCTTCACCGGTGCGGTGCCCTTCGTCCGCTACTGGCTGCACAACGCCTGGGTGAAGATGGGCGAAGAGAAGATGAGCAAGTCGCTCGGCAACTTCATCACCATTCGCGACGGCTTGAACAAGGTCGGCGGCGATGGTCTGCGCCTCTGGGTGCTCACGTCCCACTACCGCAAGCCGCTCACTTTCAGCGAAGACACCCTGCAGGCGGCGAAGAACGGCGCCGACCGCCTTGCCACCGCCGCGCGCGCGGCCGCCACCGGCGACGGCGACCACGGCATCGAACTGGGCGCCTTCCGCGAGCGCTTCATTGCGGCCATGGACGACGATCTCAACACGCCTCAGGCGCTCGCTGTGCTCTTCGATTTCGCCAAGGCCATCAACCGCGCCGCCGACGACGGACGCGCCGTCGCCCCCGCGCAGGCCGAGCTCCGCGAGCTCGCCTCCGTCCTCGGTCTGCGCCTCGAGCAGCAAGATCGAACCGTCGAGGTGGCTCCGTTCGTGGCCCTCCTGGAGCAGCTCCGCGGCGAACTGGCGGCGGCCCAGCTCGACGCGATGGGCGCGAGCATCGATGCGCTGCTGCACGATGGCGCTGCCGCCGCACCGGTGCCCCCCGCATCCATCGATGCCGTGGTGCAGTTGCGCGCGCAGCTGCGCGCGCAGAAGCAGTGGAAGCTCGCCGATCGCGTCCGCGACGGCCTCGGCGGTCTGGGAGTCGTCCTCGAAGACGGCGCATCAGGCACGGCCTGGAAGGTTGGCTGACTGCCTAGGCCGCCGCCAGCATCGGCAGGCCTTCGATGAGCTTAGCCTGCTCGGGGAACGCGTACGCGCTCACCCGCCAGTTCCCGGCGTAGCGCGACACGCGGTTGCGGATGCGCAGCAGCGCGTCCTTGGTGCCGCGCAGATCCGTCTCCACCAGGAGCAAGAGGATCGTGTCTTCGAACACGCGTCCAACGACGTCGGATGGGCGCACCGTCGTCCGGATCGCCGAGAGTGCAACCTCCACCTTCCGCCGGATCGGCATCCCATCGGATGACGGCAGCGCTTCGAAGATGAGGACCGCGAACCGTCGGTCGTACCGCCGCGCACGGGCGATCTCTTCCCGCAATCGCTCCCGCATGTACGCGCGGTCGTGTGTGTCTGTTTCCGGCACCCGCCGGCCCCCTCCCGCGTCGCGCGTCACCGCCCCGCAAGGGACGCTCTGATCTAGGTATCGGCGGCGCCCGGACCCGCCGCTGGGTGCCCGTACCGTCCCGCTATGGGTATCTGCACCCGGCCGGACTTGGTTGCCACTAGGGAAGCCCCTTCCTATAATGCCCAGACGCCCTGCAGATGCGGGTTCCATCGTCGCCCGCGCGCGGAGTAGAACGTAACCTTGGCTGCAACCGACCCCCTGGCCGGCGTCCGCTCGATCCTTGTTCCTGTGGACGGCTCGCCGGCCAGCATGGACGCGGTCGTGCTGGCCTGCTCCATTGCCCGCAAGAACAAGGGGAAGGTGTACGCCGTCCACGTGATCGAGGTGAAACGCTCCCTGCCGCTCGATGCAGAGCTGTCGGAAGAGGCCGCCGCCGGCGAAGACGTCCTCACCCGCGCCGAGCACGCTGCCGCCGAAGCAGACTTCAAGATCGAAGGCGAGCTGCTCCAGGCCCGCGAGGCCGGCCACGCCATCGTCGATGAGGCGACCGAGCGCAACGTCGAGCTCATCTTGATGGGCGCGGAACACAAGGCGCCGCTCGGCGAATACCAGATGGGGCGCCTGACCCAGTACGTCATGCGCGCCGCCCCGTGCAGCGTGTGGCTCTGGCGCCACCCGGTGCGCGAATGACCCCGCGAGGTGCGATGTGAAGAACGTCATGGTCATGGGCTGCGGGCGCGTCGGCGCCGCCCTCGCCAGCGACCTCGCCCGCGCCGGCAATCGCGTCCTTGTCCTCGATACCGACCCCTCCTCCTTCCGCTTCCTCCCCGACGATTTCAACGGATCCAAGGTCGTCGGCAACGGCATCGATGTCGATACCCTCCGCCGCGTCGGCATCGAGGGCATGGACGTCTTCGTCAGCGCCACCCGCGGCGATAATCGCAACGTCATGGCGGCGCAGATCGCCAAGCACATCTTCGGCGTCCCTGTCGTCGCCACGCGCGTCTTCGATCCCCTGCGCGAAGAGATGTACCGGAACCTCGGCCTCCGCACGATCAACCCCACCCGCGTCCAGGCCAAGCGCCTCAAGCGGATCATCGAGGCCCCGACCGACGAGGACGCGAACCAGCTCGCGCTCACCTTTCGCCAGCAGGAAGATCTCTGACCATGCCGAACTCCATGTACGTCATCGTCATCGGCGGCGGCAAGGTGGGCTTTGCCCTCGCCAAGGAGCTGATCGAAGCGAACCACGAGGTCCTCGTCATCGAACAGGACGCCGCCAAGGCCGCCGAGATCGCCGAGGACCTCGGCGACATCGTCATGGAGGGCGACGGCTGCGAGGCCACCGTGCTGGAACGCGCCGGCACGTCGCGCGCCGATATGTTCCTCGCCGTCACGGGCGATGATGAAGACAACCTCGTGGCCTGCCAGGTCGCAAAGCAGCGCTTTAACGTCACCCGCACCGTCGCCCGCATCAACAACCCCAAGAACGAAGAGATCTTCCGCCGCCTCGATGTCGACATTACGGTCAGCGCCACCTCCGCCATCATGGCGCACATCGAGCCCGAGCTCCCCACCCATCACCTCATCCCGCTCCTCAAGCTCAAGGGCAGCGGCCTCGAGATCGTCGAGGTGCGCATCCCCGACGACTCGCGCGTGGTGGGCCAGTCCGTGAAGTCGGTGATGCTCCCCTATCAGTCGATGATCTCGCTGATCGTCGGTGAGGACGGCCAGCCCAAGGTCCCGTCTGGCGATACGATCATCCACGCCGGCGACCAGGTGGTCGCGGTCACCATGCACGAGAGCGAGGAGTCGCTGCGGGAGGTGCTCATGGCGCCCCCAGCCGCGCGCAGCTTCTGAGTTGGCCGCCACGCTCCGTGTCACGTACCTCGGCCCACCCGGTACGAACTCCGAAGTGGCTGCCCTGCGCGCCTTCCCGGACGCCACGCTCGTCCCCTGCCCCACCGTCGCTGCCGCGGTGCGCGCTGTCGAGTCCGGCGACGCCGACCGCGCAGTCGTCGCCATCGAAAACAGCCTCTACGGCACCGTCACCGATAGCGTGGACCTCCTCGTGCACGATGACGGAATCGCCATCTGCGGCGAGCTCGTCATCGCCATCGAGCACTGCTTTATGGTGCCGCCCGGCGCCGACGTCTCGCGGATCAGCGTCATCTACTCGCACCCGCAGTCCCTCGGTCAGTGCCGCCGCTACCTGGAGGCGCGCTTCCCCGCCGTCCGCACCGAAGCTGCCCTGTCCAATGCTGAGGCCGTCGCCATCATGATGCGCACGCCCGCGGCCGCCGCCATCGCCCCCGCACGCGCCGCCGAGATCTACGGCGCCCGGATCGTCGAACGCGGGATCGAGGACGCCCCCAACAACAAGACCCGCTTCGCCGTCATCGCCCGCGAAGGCGCCCCCCCCACCGGCCACGACAAGACGTCACTCGCGTTCTCCGTCGCCCACGACCGCCCCGGCACGCTCGTCAGCGTCCTCCACGAGTTCTCCGACCGCCAGATCAACATGACGAAGATCGAATCGCGCCCCTCCGGCGAGCAGCTCGGCGTGTACATCTTCCTTATCGATATCGAGGGCCACCGCGACGATTCGCTCGTCGCGCAGGCGCTCGCCGCCGTCAAGGAGCAGGCCGACTTCATCAAGGTCTTCGGCTCCTACCCCGCCTGGTCGGAGTAGCCGAGCCGCCGCTCGCCCCGCATGTACAATCGAGCCATGAACCGCCCGGTCAACGTCTCCGATGCCCGCGCCCGCGTCGCCACCGGCCTCGCCATCTTCGCCGTCATGCTCGCCATTGGCACGCTCGGCTACATGATCATCGAACGCTGGTCGTTCCTCGATGCGCTCTTCATGACCGTCACGACGGTGACCACCGTGGGCTACCGGGAGATCCATCCGCTCGACGCGAAGGGCCGCATCTTCACCATCCTTCTGGTACTCTTCGGCGTCGGCACCGCCTTCTACCTGCTGACGACGTTCGTCGCCCTCATCATCGAGGGCGACCTGCGCGCGGCCTTCGGACTCACCCGCATGAAGGGACGCATCGAGCAGCTCCGCGATCATCACATCCTCTGCGGCTTCGGGCGCGTCGGGGAGGAGATCGCCCGCGAGTTCGCCGACCGCAAGGCGCCCTTCGTCGTCGTCGAGAGCAACCCCGATACCCTCCAGCGCGCCGTCGCCCAGGGCTACCTCGTCGTCCAGGGTGATGCCGCCTCCGATGACGCCCTGCTCGAAGCTGGCGTCAGGCGCGCCCGCACCCTGCTCGCCGCCTCTGATTCCGACTCCGGCAACACCTACATCACCCTGACGGCGAAGGCCCTGAATCCCGACATCTTTGTCATCGCCCGCGCCGCTCGCCGCGAGAGCGAGTCCCGCGCGGTCCGCGCTGGCGCCGCTCGCGTCATCTCGCCCTACGCGATCAGTGGCCGCCGCATGGCGCTGTCCGCCCTCCAGCCCAACATGGTCGATTTCATCGATACGCTCGCCGTGGGCCGCAACGCCGACCGCATCCTCGCCGAGATCGAGGTCACGGAAGAGTCCGGCCTCTTCGGGCTCTACGTCCGCCACGTCCTGGAGTCCTCGCGCGTGACGATCCTGGGCCTGCAGCGGGCCGATGGCGAGCTGATCGTGGGACCCCGCGAGGACGTGCGTCTGGAAATGGGCGACCGCCTGATGGTCGTCGGGCCGGAGGACGACGTCGCCGCGGCGTCGCGTTCATCCGGGAGCGCGCGCGAAGCGCGGCGGTAGGAGGAGCGTTCATCCGATGCGGACAGCGATCTGCGGCCTCTTCGGCATCGATATCCCGATCGCCAGCGCGGGCATGGCCGGCGGCTCGGCGGGCCCCGCGCTGGCGGCGGCGGTGTCCGAAGCCGGCGCGTTGGGCGGCCTCGGAGGCATCGTCGGCGATGGGCCGGAAGGCCTTCGCGAACGGATCCGGACGGTGCGAGCGCTGACAGCGAAGCCGTTCAGCGTGAACCTGTGGGTGCACCTGCTGGGCGCGGCGCCCGGCTTCTTCGACGTCTGCATCGAGGAGCGCGTGCCTTCGATCACGCTGAGCTTCGGCGACCCAACGTCCTACGTCGCACGGGCGCACGAGATCTCCGCGCTGGTCGTATGCCAGGTGCAGACGGTAGCTGGCGCGAAGCAGGCCGCCGCCGCTGGCGTCGACGCGATCATCGCGCAGGGTGGCGAGGCGGGTGGCCACACGGGCAGCGTGGCGACGATGCCCCTCGTGCCGCAGGTGGTAGACGTTGCCGGGACGGTCCCCGTCCTGGCGGCGGGCGGTATCGCCGACGGGCGGGGGCTGGTGGCGGCGCTGGCCCTGGGCGCGCAGGGCGTGGTGATGGGGACGCGATTCGTTGCCAGCGCCGAGGCGACGTCGCCCGCGATCGGCCATCGGGAGCGGATCCTCGCCGCCACGGCCGACGATACGGCCTTTACCGACGTGTTCGATGTCATCGATCAGCTCCGCTGGCCGGACGGGATCCACGGCCGCACGGTGCGCACGCCCTTCGTGGACGAGTGGTACGGGCGCGAGGAGGAGCTGCGGGCGGCGCGCGCCGCGATCATGGCGGAGGCGCCCGCCGGAGAGACCCCGCTCCGCGCCCACTCCGCGTACGCGGGCCAGTCCGCGGGCCTGGTGCATGACGTGAAGCCGGCCGCCGCGATCATCGCGGACATCATGCGCGAAGCCGACGCCGTGCTGGCGCGGCTCCCCGCTCCCTCCCGCTGACGGATCCGGCGCGCAAGCACAGAGAAGGAGACACGGCACATGCTCATTGCGACGACGAACGACGTAGCCGGCTACGAGGTCACGGAGGTGCTTGGCGAGGTCTTCGGCCTCACCGTCCGCTCTCGCAACGCGTTCTCCCAGCTCGGATCAGGCCTGCGCTCCATGCTGGGCGGCGAGCTCAAGGGCATGACCCAGGCGCTCACCGACAGCCGGAACCAGGTGATCGAGCGCATGGTCGCGGAGGCCGAGGCCAAGGGCGCCAACGCCATCCTCGCCATGCGCTTCGACACGTCGGAGATCGGCCCCAGCTGGACCGAGATCTGCGCCTACGGCACCGCCGTGAAGATCACCAAGAAGTGACGCTGTGCGGGAGACCCTCAGCCGGTGTCGCGGTGTGGTGGCCGGGGGCGGAGGAGCTTGTGCTTCGCCAGTCGCTTAGCGTTGTCCGGATTGGTGTGGAGACCACGCTCGGTCCGCGGTGAACAGCACGCTACTCCGTGAGCCGCCGGTACAACGTCGGCAGCCGCTGTGGCAGCTGCTCGATGTCCGCCACCACTTCGTACCCCATGTCCTCGCACATCTGCCCCAGGTAGTCGTGCCCCTCCTTGTCGACGGTCAGGGCGAACGGCGTGATCCCCTTGCGCCGCGCTTCGAGGAGCGCCTGCTTCGTGTCGTGGATCGCGTACTCCTTCTCCGTCCGGTCGCGGCCGTAGCCGTGGTCCTGCGGCCGCCCGTCGGACACGAGCATCAGGATCTTCACCTTCGCGTCGTACGCATCGAGCTTTGACACGGCGTGCCGGATCGCCGGCCCCATGCGCGTCGAGCGGATCGGTGCGATCTTGTCGATCCGCTTCTTCACCTTCTCCCCGAACTGCTCCGCCAGGTCCTTGATCACGTAGAACTCGACGTTGTCGCGGCCGTAGCCGCTGAATCCGTAGATTCCGTAGCTGTCGCCGATCGTCTCCAGCGCCTTGATGAAGAGCACCGTGCTCTCCTTCTCCAGGTCGATGATCCGCTTGGGCGGCGTCATCGCCTGCGACGCGCGCCGCTGCGCCAGCCACTGGAAGTACTTGCGCGGGTCGTCGTCGAAGTCGTCGTCCTCCGCGTACTTCTGCTTGCGCTTCTCGATCTCCTCGTCCGTCGACGCGCTCATGTCCAGCAGGAACGCGACCGCGACGTCCCGCTCGATCTTGTTGCGCCGCCAGTAGATCTTGTCCGTGTACGAGTGCCCCGCCTTCCGTTCGACCGCGTAGTCGATCACCGCGTCCAGGTCGAACTCCTCGCCGTCCAGCAGCCGCTTGATCTTGCGGAACAGCTCTGGCTTCAGCAGTTCGAACTGCTTGCGCGTCTCGTTGACCAGCGCCGCGTGCTCGCGCAGCGCGTCGTCGAAGTAGGACTCGGCGCCCTCATCGAGCGGCCGCTCCTGCACGCGGCACCAGCGCGGCTTGTAGTCCGCGGCCCGGAAATCCCACTCGTCGTAGTAGAACGACTTGACCTCGACGGGCAGCTCCTCGTTGTCCTCCGACTCCTCCGTCCCCGGCTTGCCGTCCTTCATCTCCTGCTGCGTCTGGTCGCCAATCGGCGTCCCGGACTCCTTCTCCAGGTTCGAGAGGAAGAGCCCGATCGTCGACGCGAGATCGCCCTCCGCCATCGCCCCCACCGTGATCTCGACGCTCTTCTCCAGCATCTCCTTCAGCTGCTCGGCGGTGAGCGGCGAGAGTGTGCCGTCCTCGGAGACCTCGCCCTCCTTCAGCCGCAACCGCATCAGGAGCTGCACCAGCTCCGGCTTGAAGTCGCCGCGGAACTCGACCTGCTCCGGGCTCTCGTACTCCGCCTCGTCTCCCTTCGGCATCGGCTGCCCGTCGCTGCCCTCGCCCTCCCCGGACTGCGACATCATCAGCTGCAGCGCGTCCTCATCGATGCTCTCCCAGTCGAACTCCTCGAGCGCCTCCGGTGGCACGTTCGGCACCTTCGACGCGATGTCGTAGAGCCGCAGCGTCGCCTCCGCCGCGTCCTCAACGTGCGCCCCCTTCTCCTTCAACACGAACAGCGTGCGCACCGCCTCGGCCAGCACCGGCTGGAACGGCCGCGGCCAGATCATCGTGTGGGCGCCATCGAGGCTCGCGCGGATCAGGTTCTCCACCAGCGCCTGCCGCAACGGCAGCTCGCTCGGCAGCCGCCGCGCCTCCAGCTCGTTCCCCTGTGTGCGCTGCCACGCCCTCCGGATCCCGCCGTACTCCCGCCGCACCAGCGTGTCGATGCGCGTGTCCTCCGCCACGGCGAACAGGTCCGAGGCGAGCTGCCGGTCGTCGAACAGGTCGAAGAACCGCTCCATGTCCGTGAGGTACCCGTTCGGCCGGAGCTGCTGCGCGCCGCTCTCGAGCCGCGTGCGCTCGCGCTCATGGCGCGCCGTCTCCATCACCAGGCCCCCGCGCAGGAAGCGAAACAGGAAGCTGCCGAACTCCAGGTGCGCCGCCTGGTGCGTCGAGAACACTTTGTACACCGAGAAGTTCTGGTCCCGCTCCACGAACTCCTCGACGAACTCCGGCAGGTACACCGTCGTTCCCTCCGTGCTCGGCCGGTCCTCGCTCACCCAGCCGATCCCCTTCTCCGCGAGGTACGACACCGGGTGGATGCTCACGTTCGTCCCCGTCAGCGCCTTGCAGTAGAGCCGCAGCACCTCGCCCACGCGCGACAGCTCGACCCGCGACGTCAGCTGCTGCAGCACCTCCTCGCCCTTGCCCGATTCCAGCCGAAAGTACGCCTCCCCGCCCTCCAGGCTCTGGCCGAGGATCCGCGTCCCGGCCTCGTGCCAGCTCGTCAGCTCCGAGATCCGGATGCGCTTGAGGACCTCGGGCGAGCTCTTCAGAAACTCCATCGCCGCCGTCGGCGAGGCCGCCGCCAGCTCTTCGGCCATGGAGAGCAGATCGTGGTGGCTGTCCTTCCCGACCACCGCGAGCGCCGCCGCGCCCTCCGAGAACAGTGCGTACGCGTGCCTCCCGCTCCGTCGCGCAACCCGCGCCGCCAGCTGCAAGAAGCGGCTCCGCGCCGTCGTCTCGATCGGCTCCAGCAGCCCCGGAGCCCGCTCGAAGCAGATCCGCACGTCCGCCCACGACGCCTCCCCCACCGCCGTCGCGAGCGTCAGGAACGGCGCCCGGTCCGGCTTCGAGAGCGCGGCGAACAGCGCCGGCGACGCGTCGAGGCACGCCGTCGCCAGCTCGTACGAGCGCTCTGCCACCGACTCCACCAGCGCGACGAGCCGCGCCATCTCCGCGAGCGTCAGCGATGGCAGGATCCCCGGGCTCGCGCCAAAGTAGACCGTCGAGAGCGAAATGGACTTCCAGTGTCCCTTATAGAGCCGCTGCCCCAGCGTCGCCCACTCCACGATCGTCTCCGCGTCCAGGAACGGCATGCACCGCGGGCTCGCTTTGAAGAACGCCGCGGCGACCACCGACGAGTACTCCGCCAGCCCGCGCCCCG
>DASQHL010000070.1:0-8291 GCA_035632115.1 Dehalococcoidia bacterium
ACTGCGCGATCCGGCGGGCGGACGTGACGGGCGACAACGTCGTGGCAATCAACGACCTGGGGAAGCTGGCGCTGGTGTTCGGGCTGCCGGTGCCGGTGGCGCCGGCGCGGTACGACCAGGACGGCGACGGGGCCATCACGAACGTGGACCTTGGCAAGCAGGCGCTGGTGTTCGGGCAGAACGTGAGCGCGTGCCCCTGACAACCTGCTCTCCGTGGTAGGTGGCACCACTACGCGTCAGATGAGGACCTGACGATGTCGACTCCTGCCGCACCCGCACGATTGTTTTGCTTCAGGTGTTCCTAGCTGGCGGAGGAGGTGTGTAGTGACCAACTCTGGCCGGTGACCGGCCAGAGAGGCCCTACTGGCGGTGCTCGAAGCTCGGCCGTCAAGACGATCGGTGACGGCCCGGCGGTAGTCGGTCAGCTCGATTGAAACTGCCCACTATCGGCCCGACCCGTTTAGTCCGTCCAGACGCCGTATTGCTGCGCGCGTCGCAGCTTGGCGTCCGCTTCTGGCAGCGTAAACCCGATCGCCCTGATCCTTCGCAGCCCGCTCTCGAGCCGGCGGCGTTCTGCCGACCCCAGCACCGCGCCGAAGAGCTCGTCGTATAGCTCGCGCATGATCGCGACGATCTCCATCGTGATCCTTCGTCCGGTGGCAGTTAGCTGTAAGCCCGCGACGCGGAGGTCGTTCGGATCGGGTGTGCGCACGACCCAGTCACGCAACTCAATCCGGTGCAGGATGCCCGTAATGCTCGGGGCCTCTTGGAACAGAAGAGTCGCCACGGCGCTTATCTTCATCGGCTCTTGCGAGTTGTACAGCACGGCCAGCACGCGCGCCTGCGAGGCCGATACGCCGAGGCGATACAGTCGGCGATCCAGCAGCTTGTCGGACATCCAGTAGAGTTCAGACACAAGTACCCACGGCATCAGCCCCGGGTCCATGAAGGTCGGCGCGCCAGGCGCCTTGGCTGGCGACTTCGCGGGCATGACTCACCTCGCAAGCAATCAGAAGCCCCGAGTCAATCTACACGGACCGGACGGTCGAGGCTTCCGCCAGGAGACCTGCGTATCAAGCCTCTCCCGTCTAGGGGCCACCGGGGCTCCTTCGTAGCTGCGGCCACACGATGATGTCATCGTGGGCGTGCCGAGCTACGTCGTAGAACCCCTAAGGCACGATGCAGCGCGTTACCTTCTCGAGTGGGCTATCCCTGTTTCTCTCAATGTCTGCTTTGTGTTCGGCGACCCTCGGGTGTATGGCCCAATCGAAACCTAGCGACTCGACAGCAACGGCGGGCACAGGAAGAGAGTCTGTTCTTTCGCGCTCGCTCCTCTCGGACTCGGTGTCGAGAGTTCAGGCGGTTTCAAGCGTCTCAGGAGCGGTCACCGTCAAGGAGTTGAGGCACACGGATGGTCGGAGCATTTGCTCTGCCAACTTCACGTACGAGCTACGGTCCGCTGGCGATCTCTACGCCACCATCCAGAGCGAGGACGCTCAGACGAAGCTCGACTTCGACCTCCTCATACTCGCTCCGGACACTCCGAAGGACGTGTTCATTCGCGGCGCTGACCCCGCGCATCCCAACGACTGGGAGGTGTTGCCGAGTGGGGTTAGCCACGCCGATGAGTATTTCGCATACCTCAAGCACGATGGTCCGTTCGACCTTACTACGCTTCCCGACACAATCGAGAACGTGCAGCCACTCCCTGACGACACGATCGATGGCGTTACGTGCATTCATCTGCGCGGCATGCTCAATCTTGAGCGAGCCGGACAAGAGTCGCAGCGCACGGGCCTCCCTCTTCGTCCGGGGCCGACGCCTGTAATCATCGGCCCCGTGACAGAGGACTTCTGGATGGCGAAGGACACGCATCTGCTGAGACGCTTGGTTTCACACGAGTCCTTGATGCAGAGCAGAGAAGTCGTCGACGCGACAGTGATCGCCGACTACCTCTCCTACAACGCTGCGAAGATTCCAGCGCGGCCGACTCATCCGATCGTCATCGCCCCCTCGGGAACTCGCAGCGATTAGGGCCAGCTACTCAGTCAACTGGCTACAGCAACTGCGCGGAGACGAAGCATCGGTCAGGTCCTGCACGATGGTGACATTGTGCGCGTAGGTACATCGGAGTGTAATCGCGGTCAGGCGGTGACCCTCACTGGGTAGACGGTATGTTCGCCGACCAGACCCTTCAACTCCACCTCTCGCGGATCGCCGAACAGCGCCGCACCCACGCTGCTTTCCACGAGCTGGCGCAGCAACGACGAAACAAGGATCTCGCCGCCGACCGCCTTGCCGGCGACGCGCGAGGCTAGGATGACGTTCTTGCCATAGAAGTCGTCCTGGTCCTTAATCACTTCCCCGGCGTGTAGTCCGATTCGGATGTTCACATGTTCGCCGTGCGAGGCGTTATGCTCCGCGAAGGCTCTCTGGATGGCGATCGCGCAGTCGAGGCCCTTCTTCGCGGACTGGAAGGCGACCATAAAGCCGTCGCCCATCGTCTTCACCTCGTACCCTCCGTACGCCTTGAGTTGCTCGCGGATCAGCGCATTGTGCTTTCGTAACAGCTCCCGCCACGCCTGGTCGCCGAGCCGCTCTGCCAGTGGCGTCGAGTCTTCGATGTCGCTGAACATGATCGTGACGGTGCCGTCCGGGGCGGCGTGGATGGTCACGTCCGGGCGTTCGCGCTCGACGGCGCGTGCCACGGCGTCGACGGATGTATAGATGTCGCTCGACGAGATGCCCTGCAGCTCCATTTTCTTTGTGATCACGCGGTCGAGGTACAGCCTCGCGCTGTGCGTCTGGAATAGCGCGGCTGCCCGGTCGAGGAGCTGCAGCGCGCCGGCGCGATCTCCGCGAACGATAGCAACCTCAGCGAGGCCTTGCAGGCAGCGCCCCGCCTCGATCGGACAGCGCTCGCGTTCGCACCAGTCGAGCCCTGCCTGGTACCGATTGGCGGCGTGATCGATGCGCCCGCATGCCAGCTCGAGGTCCGCGAGGATGCGAGGAGTGCTGAACGGGGAAGGGGTGACGAACATGCCGTGAGCGCGTAGCAGCCAGGCATTCTGCGCCGCCTGCAGGAAGACCTCGTTGGCCAGCTGCGGAAGGGCCTCGCCCAGGAACGCGATCCCGGTACCCTCGATGGCGATGCCGTCCACGAGCTGGCTCGAGGGGTAGGCCTGCATCGCTTCGCAGGCGCGCGCGAACTCCTGTTTCGCCTGCGCGATACGCCCGGCATTGAACAGCACACGCGCCCGTCCGGCATGAATTTGCGACAGGTATAGCGGGTACCCTCCAGCCACGGATGGATCGGGCAGCAGGCTCACGGCCAGCTCTAGGTCGCCCTGCATCTCTGCCCGCCATGCTTGGAGAAGGGGGATCGGGTAGCTCACATCACCGGCGCGCTCGCCCGCCAGCACGTCGAGCGCCGGCAAGTCGCAGCGAATGGCCATCACGGAGGCGAGCACCCCTGCGCTGTTCTCCTCGAACCAGCGGATGTGGTGTTCGCGCGCGAAGGCCAGGGAGTGTTCAATCGCTGCTCTCCCCTCGTCGAGACGGCCTAGCACGAGGATGGTGCTGGCGCGGAAGAAAAGGTTCCGTGCCGCTTCATGCGGCCGTCCAAGCCGCAGGAATGACTCGTACGACTGGTCGTACAGCGCGATAGCACGTTCCACCTCCCCGTTCCTGAATGCCGCCGCCGCGTCGCTGTACGTGATCAGAGCCTGCACGTCGTCGTACCTGTGTGCGTCAACGAGGGCGCCGACCCGCTGGCGCACGCGCGCCGCCTCGTCCACTCCAATTGCTCGGTCCCCGCCGGGCAGCGTCAGCTGAGCGAGGAGTCGGGCCTCGAGGTACGGGTCTTGGTCGCCCAGCGCGGCCAGCGCGTCCTGGATCAGCGAAACCTGCCGCGCCGGGGGAGCGTCGATCAGCAGCGCCTCAAGAGTTGAGCGTGCGACGAGGAGCCCATCGTGGCGGTGCTTGGAGAGGGTGATCGCACGCATGAGCCAGCGCCACGCGGGCCGCATAGCGCCGTCGTTGCGCGCGCAGATGCCGAGCGACGTCAACAGCGGCACCTCGTCCTCGCCGAGCGTGTCAGGGGCATCGCCCACGAGCGTCAGGCAATGCTCGTACTGTTGCGCCGCGACGTTCCACGCGAACTGCGCCTCCGCCTGCCGAGCGGCGAGCTTCGAGTAGTGCACGGCCTTGGCCGCGTGGCGCGGCGAGAGCATCGCCGCTTCGACGAAGTGCTGGGCAAGCCGCGTCGCCCGCTCGTCGGCACGCGCGCCCCAGCGGCGCTCCAGTGCCTCGCCCACCTGCCCGTGGATGCGTACACGCCGCGTCGTCGAGAGCTCGTCGAGCAGCGTCTCCTGCATCAGTGCGTGCGTGAACCGGTAGCGCCCGGGCTGATCCATCTCTTCAATGACCCGTGCCTCGAGCGCCTCCTCGATGAGACGTAGCAGCTCGTCCTCATTCCGCTCACCGAGCAACGTGAGCGTCTCGTAGGGGAACTCGCGCCCCACGACCGCCGCCACCTGCAAGAGCTCGTTCGCGTCCTCCGAGATGCGGTCGAGGCGCCGCCCCAGAGCCTCCCGAACGCCGTCGGGGACGGCGATGTCCGAGACCGACTCCGTGAGCTTCCCCTCCTGCGTGAGTAGGTTCACGACCTCTGATAGGAAGAACGGGTTGCCCTCCGTCTCCTCGTAGATGCGGTCGAGCAGCTCCGGCTTCGGCGTGACGTTCGCGGCGGCGCGGATGTAGCCGGCCACTTCGTCCCGCGAGAGGCCGCGGAGGATAATGCGCTGGAACCCGGCCTCCCGATTGAGGGCGGCGAGCGCTTCGGAGAGCGGGTGCGTCCGCGACAGGTCCGTGTCGCGATAGGTGCAGACGATGAGCACGCGCATACGGGAGAGCTCGCGGGCCACGTGCTGAAGCAGGAGCAGCGACGGCTTGTCGGCCCAGTGCAGGTCGTCGAGGGCGATGAGGAGCGGCGCCCGCTTCGACATCGCGCGCACGAAGGTGGTGTAGGCGTCGAACAGACGGAACTGCGCAGCCTCGGGGTCGCCGAGCTGCTCGGGCTCGGGGACGTTGAGCCCCTCCCGGAGGAAAGGGAACAGCCGCGCGAGTTCGCCGCCCTTCCCCTGCATGTCAGGGGTCAGCAGCGTAAGATCGTTCCCCGCGGCGGTGTAGCTGTTGCCCACCTGGATCCAGGGCCAATAGGCGGGCGCGCCGGAGCTCTCATGGGCGCGCCCCCAGAGCACCTGGCCGCCGCGCATCCGCACGTAGGTCTCCAGCTCCTGGGCCGAGCAGGTCTTGCCGATGCCCGGTTCCCCGACGAGCATCAGCATGGACCCGCGACCCGACAGCGTCTCGTCGAACGCCTTACGCATCCGCTCCAGCTCGCGCTCGCGCCCAACGAAGACGCCCCGCGCGAGGCGTTCCAGCACGTTCGACTCCGAGTGAGAGGCGCTCTTGCGGGCGGGGTCGACGCGCTCGAGTGCGGCCAGCACCTCCTCCGCGCTCGCTGGCCGCCCGCCCGGGTCCTTGGCGAGCAGCCGCAGGATCAGTTCCTCGAGGTCGGGCGGGCAATGGTCTGTCAGCCAAGAGGGTGCGACGGGCGGCGTGTTGATGTGCTGGCTTATCACCGCGGTGGGGTTGTCCGAGACGAACGGCGGGCGGCCGGTGACCATCTCGTACAGCATGCAGCCTAGCGAGTAGAGATCGGCACGGGGCGTCGCGTCTCCGCCGAGCGCTTGTTCGGGCGGCATGTAGGCGACCGTCCCTACCATCATGCCGGCCATGGTCAGTCGCGAGCGGTCGAGAGCCACCGCGAGGCCGAAGTCGCCGATCTTCGCCCTGCTTTCGGAGGTGAGCCACACGTTGCCGGGCTTGAGGTCACGGTGTACGACGCCGTGCGCGTGGGCGTGCACGAGCCCCCGGCAGACACCTTTCGCTATCTCCAGCGTGTGTTCGGCGGGGAGCGGCAGCTCCAGCGCGTCGACCGCGCCGCCCGACATGTACTGGCTGACGATGTACGGTTGCCCGGCATCGTCGCCGACGTCGTGGATGGTGACGATGTTCGGGTGGTCGCCGAGCTTGCCCATCGCCTCCGCTTCCCGCTGCACCCGCGCCCGCCCGTGCGCGTCCAGCCCTTCGGTCTTGATCGTGGCAAACGCGACGTCGCGGTCGAGCTTCGTGTCGTGCGCGAGGTACACGCGCTTACGACCGCCCTCCCCAAGAAAGCTGCGGACGGCGTAGCGGCCGCCTGCGAATGACGATGGCAACGAAGGTGCGTTCGCCGAGAGAACGACTCCCGGCTGTGATTCGCTCCCGGCAAGGGAAGCCCCACACTCACCGCAGAACTTCAGCCCCGCGGCGTTCACTGTCTTGCACGCAGGACATGCTCGTTCCTGCCGAAGCGCGCTTCCGCACTCGCCACAGAACTTGAAGCCTTCCGGGTTGTCGCGCCCGCAGGCCGGACACCGCATGGTCTCCCGCTCCCCGATTACCGTCCCCGGAGGGACGCTCCCGGAGCCTTACTATACGGAAAGCCGCGGGGGTACTGGGAGTCAGGACACCGTAAGTCAACGGGTCCGGATCGTCCGACGTAGCCTCCGTCTATGCCGCTGGGGCAGCTCCTCTAGCCCACACGACGGCACAATAGCGATGGGGACCGCCGTCCTGCGCGCGGCGTCGACGTGAATCGCTCTGGGTCGCTCAGGCGCCCGCAAGTTGGACTGCCAGCAAGGCGACCATCGCCATGAGGCATACGAGGTGATCACGAAAGATGCTCCGCGCCAACGCGCTTCGTACGTCCGCGGGGTCGACGCGGGCGCCAAGGCGCTTCGCGGTACCGAACACGCGAACTGCTGCAAGACCGATGGCGAGCGCCGCCGCTGAGAGCGAGACGGCACTCACCCAACGGGCCACGTCGTCGCGCCCCGCCTGCGTCGCCAGGGCAACGAGCAGGACGAGCATCGTCAGTGCGACGAGCCGTCCCATCGGTGACGCGGTCGTCGTCACTCTCCGGTAGTTCGCCGAGATCGAGTCGAGCACTGGCTCTGGAACCACTGCTGCACGACGGTGTCGCAGCACCTGCACGTCGAACATCAGGTCGAACCACAGCACCGCAAGCAGGAAGCCGGTCGCGCCCGTGATCAGTTCGGCCAACCAAGCCTCCCGAGAGCTGCCCGGGCGCCCGGCTAGTCCTTCCAGATCGGGAACTGCTGAGCGCGGCGGAGCCTGAAGTCCGTCTCCGGCAGCTTGAAGCCCAACGCCCGGACTTTGCGCAGGCTCGCCTCGACCTGGCGCCGCTCCGTGGTGTTGAGGGCGGCGGCGAACCGCTCGTCGTACAGCTCCTGGAAGATCGCGACGATCTCGGCGCTCAGCTTGCGCCCGGCTTCGGTCAGCTGCAGTCCGATGGCGCGGCGGTCGTTCGGGTCGGGCGTGCGCACGACCCAGCCCTTCGACTCCACGCGCTGGAGGATGCCGGTGATGCTCTGCGTCTCCTGGAAGAGCAGCGTTGCGATGAGGCTCGGCTTTAACGGCTCCGCTGCGTAGTGGAGCACAGTTAGCACGCGCGCCTGTGAGGCTCCCACGCCGAGGTAGTACATGCGGCGCTCAAGGAGCTTGTAGGACATCCAGTAGAGCTCGGAGATGAGCGCCCAGGGCATGAGCGCCGGGTCCATGAACGTCGCCGCGCCACTCGCGATCTCCTTCCCCGGCATGCCGCACCTCGCGTTGCTGCGTTTGGCTCATCCGTCCGGTCAATCTACCCAAAGGACCTGAGCTGCGGCCTTCTTCCGGCGCATGCGTGTCAAGGCACCACAGCATGGCAGCGCTCTTCGTCACGTGGACACTGCGTTCACAAAGACGACAGGAGTCACTGCGTGTGGGAGGCAGCTTCGCGGCGGCCGGGCAGCCGGTCAAAGCGCTCCCTGACGAGGCCGTAGCATTCGCAGCTGGCGGCTTCGAGACCGCGCCGATCGAGCACTGTAATCTCCCCGCGATGGTAGGTAATGCAGCCCGCGCTCCGGAGGGCTTCTGCGGCTACGGAGATGCTCGGCCGGCAGACACCCAGCATCTCTGACAGGAAGTCGTGCGTCATCCGGAAGTCGTCGGCGGCCACGCGGTCGTGCGTCATCAACAGCCAGCGCGCAGAACGTTCGACCAGGGAGTGCATGCGATTGCAGGCGGCCGATTGGGCGACGAGCGCAAACAATGCGACCGCATAGCTGCCGAGGAGTGCCTGCAGGGCCGGGATCTGGTCGACGTGCTTCCGAAAGCGCTCA
>DASQHL010000071.1:0-1993 GCA_035632115.1 Dehalococcoidia bacterium
CGCTGGCGGGCCGTCTATCAGGGTGAACGCTTAAACTCGCCGCCCCCAGACGATCTGCCGGTGGTCGTAGTGGCCCGCTTCGAACTGGCCGCTGCACGTAATCAATGTGACGGACTCGTCCGCCGTCGCGTTGACGATGTCGCTCCAATTCACGCTGGTGTCGTTCGCAGGGACCTGCTTGTTGAACTCGACCTTATAGTTGTACTTCGTGCCGTCCTTCATCTGGATGGTGATCAGGTCACCGACCTTCAGCTCGTGCAGGCGCCAGAAGACGGCGGGACCGTAGTGGATGTAATCGACGTGTCCGGCGAGAACGATGTTGCCGCCCTTCCCGGGCAGGCCGCCTGCCTTCGGCCACTGGGAGAAGTCGTAGTAGGCGACGTCGGTCGGGCCGTTGGGGTTCGGCATCTGGCCGTCGCTGCCGACGACCTTGTAGGAGAACGGCGCATTGATGCCGACGGCGGGGATGATGAGCTTGTCGCCGGTGAAGGGTCCGCGGCCGGGCGTACCGACGCCGCGGGCTGCCAGATCGGCGTGGGTGAGGAGATCTCCGGGGGAGATTGCCAGCGGCGTCAGGAGGCCGGCGTGCACGGGCGTCGAGGCCACGGCGGACGCGGTCGCATTGGCGCCCGTGGTCGTGGCCTGGGGGGTGGGCGTCGCCGATGTCTTCTTGCTGCTGCCTCCGCAGGCGCCCGCGGCGACCGTCAGCGCCGAGAGGGCGAGGCCGATCGCCAGGGCACGCAGAAGCGCCTGATGCCGCCGCAGTCCGTTCACCACCATGACTCCCTCACCGCCGCCCGCCCGCCGCGCACGGCCCAAACGCCCATCATCATGCCATATTTTCGGCCGTCACAGGTCAAGTGCCGTGTTGCGCATCCAATACCAGAGATCTTCCGCAGATACGCTGGCGCGGCGCCGCCGGGATGCACCGGGGGCCCCTCTTGCGAGGGGCCCCCGAATCAAGGACCGGTGTCCTTATCGGTTACTTGCCAACGCGGCGGGTAACCATGCCACCGGCAACCAGGACGACCGAGCCCAGGCCCAGCGCGATCAGCGTCCACAGCGGGAAGCCAGCCGAGCTGTCCTGACCCAGGTAGCCACCGGTACCGGTGTTCGGGCCGACAATCGTGCCGCCCGTGCCGGCCTTCGGGGTCGCCGTCGGGGCGACCGCGGGGACCGTCGGCGTCGGCAGGAGGCAGTCCACGCGGATGGAGGCCTGCACCGAACCAGCCGTCACGATCACCGTCGTGCCGGCAGCCGAGCCGGAGAGCGGGGTGATCGTGCTGGAGGCCGAGCCGCCCGTCGTCTTCGCCTGGATCGGGTTCGCGGTACCCAGGGCAACGACGCTGAACGTCACGGGGGTGTTGTCGACGACGTTGTTACCGGCGGAGTCGGTGACCTTGGCGGTAACCGACGAGGTCGCCGTACCGTCGCAGGCGATGGCGGCCGGGTTGGCCGTCAGCGCGATCGCGGCGGGAACGCCGGTGACCGTGATCGCCTGCGTGCGGGTGATCGTGAACGGAGAGGCAAGGCCGCTCAGCTCGTTCGGGGTCGTCGTGGCGCTGAGGGTCGGAGTACCGGCGGCGATACCGCAAACGGTGTCCTCACCAGAAACGCTCTTGTCGGTCTGCACCATCGTCACGACCGCCTGGGACGTGGCGGCGGCGCCGGTTGTTACGGCGGTCGGGTTACCGACGGCCATATTGGCGACGGCCGACGTGGCGAACGTGGGGCCGTAGCCGACGAGGGCCACGCCGTTGACGTCCGTGTAGGTCGCGACTGCGAGGGCGACCGTCGGAGACGACGCGCTGGCCGTCATTGCGCAAGTCGTCGAAGCCTCCTGGATGGTGGTCTTCGGCGGCGTGCCGCCCATCGCCAGGTTGAAGTTCCGGGCGTTGCCCACCGTGGTCAGGGCCATGGAGTCCAGCGAGACGCTTGTCTGCGTTGCCGTCATCGTGGCAGGGACGAACGTACCGACGCCGGTAATGTGCCA
>DASQHL010000072.1:0-16322 GCA_035632115.1 Dehalococcoidia bacterium
GATCGCGGCGGCCTGCTTCTGGGTGCCGTACGTCCTGCTCTACACCACCTTCTTCACCAACATGCCCGGCTTCTTCTCCGGCATCTGGGGGTCGATGGACTACTGGATCAGCCAGCAGGACGTCCGCCGCGGCAACCAGCCCGACTACTACTACTTCATCACCATCCCGGTGTACGAGTTCATGCCGTTGATCTTGTCGATCATCGCGGCGTTCTACTACGCGATTCGCGGCAAGCTGTCGTACGCCCTCTACGTGGGCGCCATCGTCGTCGCGATCATTGCCTTGCTCTGGCTTCCGTCGGGCCCCGCCGTGCAGAAGGTCTCCCTGCTCCACATCGTCATCCCGTTCACGCTCGTCGTAGCGGCGGTGCTCGTCTTTCCCATGGACCGCTTCACGCGCTTCCTGATGTACTGGGCGGTCATCACCGCCTTCGCGCTCACCGTCGCCGGCGAGAAGATGCCGTGGCTCAACGTGCACATCGCGCTCCCGCTCGCCATCCTCGCCGGCCGCTTCGTCGGCGATTTCCTCCGCCGCAACGACCTGCGCGACGACATCCCCGGCATCGAGCGCCTGGCGCCGTACCTGTACGCGGCGATCGCCTCCGCGCTGGCGATCCTGGTGTTCGTGATCATCGGCTGGCGCTCGCCCGCGTCGATCGGCGGCTGGATCCTCGTGGCCGTGGCGGCCGTCTCGGTGTACTGGGCCTACGGCGGCTACAGCCGGCGTACGGCGCTCCAGGTGGCGCTGGTGGGGTTCGTCGCCGCCCTCAGCGTCTTCACCCTGCGCGCCGGCATCCTCGCGTCCTGGGGCCATCCGAACATCAACCCCGCGTACATCGATAGCAGCCTGCAGACCACGGACCACGGCGAAGTGCCCGATGAGCTGCTGGTCTACACCCAGACGTCCGGCGACATCCCCGCGCTGGCGCAGAAGATCGCCGATTACGCGAAGCAGACCGGCAAGGGCAAGAACCTCCCGATCGCCGTCGATTCCGTCGATGGCTACACCTGGCCGTGGGCCTGGTACCTGCGCAACTACCACAACGTAAGCTACGCCACGATGACCTCCGGCTACACACCGCCCAGCGGCGCCGTCGTGCTGGCCAGCAAGGACGACGCCTCCAACGTGCAGCTCGGCGGCAACTACGGCCAGCCGATCCCGTACCACCACCGCCGCTGGTTCCCGGAGGACTATCGCGGCGCCGACGGCCAGTACTCATCCCAGAACTTCTTCCACGACCTGTTCTCGCTCAGCGAGCTGCGCTACTGGCTCCACTTCTGGGTACGGCGCACGCTGCCCTCGCCCGTGGGCAACTCCGACGCCGTGGCGTTCTTCCCGAAGGACTTCACCGGCCAGCCCGTGCAGCCCGTCGGCCCGACGGTGCGCACCGAGGGCACGCAGATCGTCATCGGCGGCACGGGCACGGCGCCCGGCCAGCTCACCGCCCCCGCGGACGTCGCGTTCGACGCCCAGGGCAACATCTACGTCGCCGATAGCGGCACCAGCAACAGCCGCATCGATAAGTACGACCCGACCGGCAAGTACATCGCCTCCGCCGGCGGTTTCGGCTCTGGCGTGCAGATGAACCAGCCCTGGTCGATGGCCGTTGCGCCTGATGGCAGCGTGTACGTCGCCGACACCTGGGATCACAAGATCATCAAGCTCGGCAAGGACCTCAAGCAGGTGAAGACGTGGGGCTCCGGGGGCCAGGTCGATGCCGGTGGCGACCCCATGAAGCTCTACGGCCCGCGCAAGATCGTCGTCGAGCCGTCCGGCAACATCCTCATCGCCGATACCGGCAACGACCGCCTCGTCGAGTACACCCCGAACGGCGACTACCTGCGCCAGGTCGGTGGCAAGGACACCGACCCCAAGGCCACCCTCAAGCTCAAGGAGCCGTCCGGGCTCGCCGTCGCGCCCAACGGCGACATCTACGTCGCCGACTTCTGGCACCAGCGCATCCTGGTCCTCGATAAGGACTTCAAGCAGAAGAGCGAGATCAACATCCCCACCTGGGGGAGCACGAACGTCACCGACCGCCCCTACCTCGCGCTCCTGCCCGACGGCCGGGTGCTGGCCACCGACCCCAACCCGTGCGCCGCTCCCCCGAACTGCACAGCGCCGAACGACGGCAAGGTGCTCGTCTTCGACCAGTCGGGCAAGCAGGTGGCGTCCTACACCGTCCCGCGCGAGCCGGGGGCCCAGCTCGAGCGGCCGATCGGCATTGCGACGGACGGCACCTCCGTGCTGGTCGCCGACTCGGCCGGGAACGTGGTGCGGAAGATCCCGCTGACGGAGATCATCAAATGACATAACGGCCGGGGCGGATCGCCAACACGTCCGCCCCAACCTGCCACTGAATCGAGCCGAATCGAGCCGATTGAGGTGGCCGCGATGCCGCCTCTATAATGCGCAGGCCCCGTGGCCGAACATAACAGTGGACCCTGTTCGGCCGGGTTCGCATCCCCAGGGAGAGTCTCTCGTTGCTCAAGAGCCGCGGCTTCTGGATCGGCATGGGCGTGACGGCGGCGCTGGTCGCCTGGTTCGTCTGGCGCAACTGGGACCGCTTTCCCGATATGAAGCGCGCCTTCCAGGACGCCGACTGGCGTCTCGCCCTGCTCGCGCTGCCCATCTACTTCGCCGGCCTCTTCGTCCGGACGCTGCGCTGGCAGTACCTGCTCCGTCCCGTCAAGAAAGTGGGGGCGCTGCGGCTCTTCCCCGTCGTCATCGTCGGCCTCATGGCGAACAACATCCTCCCCGCCCGCGCCGGCGAGCTCGCCCGCGCCTACGTGCTCGGCCAGCGCGAGCAGATCAGCAAGACGACCTCCCTCGGCACCATCGCCGTGGACCGCCTGTTCGATGGCGTCACGCTCATCCCGATGATGCTGATCTGCGCCGCCATCGTCGGCGACCAGGCGAGCTTCCCCGTCTTTGGCTACGACCTCAACTTCGCCGGGCTCGGCATCGTCATGGCCGTGCTGTTTGGCGTCGCCCTCGGCGTGCTGTTCTACCTCGCGCTCAGCGACCGTGGCCGCCACCTGCTCCACCGCATCGTGCATCGCTTCGCCCCCGCCCGCCTCAAGCCGCACGTCGAGACGCTGCTCCATTCGTTCTTCGAGGGCCTGCACGCGCTCCGCAGCCCGGTCGATCTCGCCGCCGCCTGGGTGATGTCGCTGATCTCGTGGACGCTGGAGGCGACGATGTACTTCGTCGTCGCCCGCGCCTTCGGCATCCACGAGAACTTCGCCGTGTTCCTGCTCCTGACGGCCGCCGCCAACCTCGCCATCGCCGTCGTCGCCACGCAGGGCGGCGTCGGCGCCTTCGAGCTCGTCGTCTCCAAGACGATCATCGCCTTCGCCGCCGCCGGTGCCGCGCAGGACACCGTCAAGCGCGACGCGGCCGCCTATGCCATCGGCCTCCACGCGCTCCTGCTCGTGCCGATCGTCGTGATCGGCCTCCTGATCATGTGGATGATGGACCTGCGCTTCAGCGACATGCTCAAGTCGGGTGACGGTGAGCCCGTGGCGCCCGCGGACGCCGATGCGGCGCGCGTCGTGCGCGTCGTCAAGCCCGCCGTCGAGGGGACGGGCCGCAAGTGAAGGTCTGCGTCATCGGCGGCGGCGTCGCCGGCATGACCACCGCCTACCGGCTCATGCAGGCTGGCCACCAGGTCGCCCTGTACGAGGCCGGCGACGAGCTGGGCGGCCTCGTCCGCACCTTCGAGGTCGGCGGCAGCCGCCTCGAAGCCTACTACCACCACCTGTTCTCCACCGACACCACGATCATCAGCCTCATCCAGGAGCTGGGCTTCGGCGACAGGCTTCGCTGGATCGATTCGAAGGTCGGCTGGTTCTCGGGCGGCAGGCTCTATCCGCTCGTCACCCCCATCGATCTCCTGAAGTTCGCGCCGCTCCCGCCGATCGATCGCCTCAAGCTCGGGCTGATGGGCCTGCGTCTCCGCCGCCGCGACGACTGGGCCGAGTTCGAGCGCATCACTGCCAAGGACTGGATCGAGCAGAACGTCTCCAAGGCGGTCTTCGACAAGTTCTGGGGCGTCATGCTCTACGGCAAGTACGGCGAGGCCTACGACCAGATCGCCATGGCCTGGCTCTGGAGCAAGATCCACCTCCGATTCCAGTCCCGCCAGGGCGTCTCCCAGCGCGAGCAGCTCTGCTACCTGATGGGCAGCTTCGCCGTCTACATCGAGGAGATGGCGCAGCGCCTGCGCGACGGCGGCGTCGACGTCCGCACCTCCACGCCCGTGCAGCGCATCACGGCCGAAGGCAACCGCGCGACCGGCATCGTGCTCGCCGACGGCACCACCGTCGCCGCCGATGCGGTCGTCGCCGCCGTGCCCTCGTCGCTCTTCCGCAAGATGGCGCCGCCCCTCACGCCCGAATATGACCGCCAGCTCGGCGCCGTGGGCTGGCAGGCGGCCGTCTGCATGGTGCTGACGATGAAGCACTCGCTCTCGCCGATCTACTGGATGAACATCGGCGACCGCAGCCTGCCCTTCCTGGCGATCGTCGAGCACACGAACTTCGTCGGCCCTGAGCACTACGGCGGCAACCACATCCTCTACATCTCCAACTACCTCCGCCAGGACCACCAGTACATGGCGATGAGCGAAGACGAGCTGTGGGCGCTGTACGAGCCGGCGCTCAAGAAGATCAACCCCGCGTTCTCCGCGGACTGGGTGACGCAGCGCTGGCTCTTCAAGGCGCCCTTCGCCCAGCCGATCATCAAGACCGGCTACAGCGCCGACAAGCCCGACCACCGCACGCCCGTCGATGGCCTCTACCTGGAGACGATGACCCAGATCTACCCCGAGGATCGCGGCCAGAACTACAGCATCAAGATGGGCGAAGACGTCGCGAAGATGGTCGTCGAGGACTACGAGAAGCGCGCCGCCCGCCCCGGCGCCGCGGCGTAGGGTCTTGCGGTGATGATAACGATTTAGTTATCATCCGCTCGATGGCTTGCCTGGTCGAGTTCTATGTGGTCGAGCGAGGCACAAGCCCTGCGTTTGAGTTCTTGACCACGCTTCCGCCCAGGGCGCAGGCGAAATTGCTTCGGGTGCTCGGCTTGCTCGAGGCGTATGGACCGTCGCTCCGGGAGCCGTACGTGAAGCGACTGACCGGATGGCCTGGCCTCTTGGAATTGCGGACTTCCGTGGGATCCGACGCGTTCCGCCTGTTCTTCTTCTTCGCCGGGCAAGATGTCGCGGTCGTCGTCCACGGGATACGCAAGAAGAGCGAGCGGACGCCCGCGCGCGACTTGAGTACGGCTGATGCGCGCCGCAAGGACTACATGAGGAGGCACTGATGGACTGGAAGAATGTGAAGCGAGAGCTGCTCAAGAACCCGGACGTGAAGCGCGAGTACGACGCGCTGGACGCGGAATTCCAACTCGCGAGCTCGATCATCGAGCGTCGTCTTGCGAAGGGGTTGTCGCAGCGCCAACTCGCGAACCGGATTGGCACGAAGCAACCAGTCATCTCTCGCCTGGAGAGCGGCGAGAGCAAGCCGACGTTGTCGCTCCTCAAGCGTGTTGCCGATGCGCTTGACGCGAAAGTCGTAGTGACACTGGAGGAAAAGCCGCGCGCTCGTGCGCCGAAGGCCGCGAAGCGTAAGGCATCGTAGGCGTAACACGAAGCGCGCGACGCCAGGTGGGTGGCCGCAGGGCTGCCATGCCATATTCGCGTGTCGCGTGCCGTATCCGACGGCGATCCCGGTGCTGTCGGAATCCGCTGTCAACGGGCTACTGAACAGACATAAGGTCACCGCACCGTCGCCCCCTTCTTGTCCGCCCCAAACCGCTCCCCTATAGTGAACCAGCGCACAATCAGCAGCCGCAGGAGCGCACTCCCGCATGCCCGACAACGAAGCCACGCTCGAGATCCAGCACCTCGTCCGCGACCTCAAGCCCGGTGACGGCGACCTCCTCGCCGCGTTGCATCGCGTCCAGCACCGCTACGGCTACGTGCCCGCGATGGCCATGGGCGTCGTCGCGAAGCAGCTCCGCCTGAGCGAGGCGCGCGTCTACGGCGCGGCCACCTTCTACAGCGAGTTCCGCCTCACGCCCCCGCCGCGCACGCTCATCGGCTGGTGCAGCGGTCCCGCCTGCCGCCTGAAGGGCGGCGAGCACATCCGCGGCGTCCTCGAGGCCGAGCTGGGCATCGGCATGGGCGAGAACACCGAGGGCGACGCGATCGGCCTGCACCTGGCGCAGTGCAACGGCACGTGCGAGCACGCGCCGCAGGTCTGGATCGACGGCAAGGTCGTCGGCCCGCTGAGCGCCGCCGATACGGTGCGGCTCGTGCGCGGGCTGAAAGAGGAGGCGTAAGCGCATGCCGACCTACGACGAGCTGCGCGCCGCCGCCGACGAGGCGTGGAAGGCTGTCGCCGCGCCCCCCCGGCCGCTCTTCGTCGTCTCCATCAACACGTCCTCTCTGGCCTCCGGCGTGGACGAGACGCTCGCGGCGCTGCGCAAGCTCTCGGACGCCGGCGCCGGCTTTGACGTCATGCAGACGGGCGACACGGGCTTCGCCTGGGCGGAGCCCGTCGTGCAGGTCGTCAAGCCCGGCGGCCAGGCCGTCCTCTACGGCCACGTCAGCCCGGACAGGGCGGAGGCCTTCGCGAAGGCGGCGCTTGGTGGCATCGCGACGGACCACGCCATCGGCGTCGTCTCTGGCACCGCTCCCGGCGTGCCCGCGCTCGATAGCCTCGACTGGATGAAGATCCAGACGCGGTGGATCATGCACAACTGCGGTGTTATCGACCCGGAGCAGATCGACCACTACATCGCCCGCGGCGGCTACGCCCCCTTCCTCGCCGCCACGAAGCTCACGCCCGAAGAGCTGATCAACGTCGTCAAGGGCTCTACCCTGCGCGGCCACTCCGGCTCCTTCTTCTCCACCGGCACGAAGTGGGACTTCCTCCGCACCGCCACGGCCGAGCCGAAGTACCTGGTCTGCAACGCCGATGAGGGCGACCCCGGCGCCTGGGTCAACCGCGTCGTCATGGAGAGCGACCCGCACATGCTCCTCGAAGGGTTGCTGCTCGCCGCCCACGCCAGCGGCGCCACCTACGGCTGGATTTACATCCGCGACGAGTACCCGCTGGCGATCGCCCGCGTCACCCGCGCCATCGAGCAGTGCCGCGAGCGCGGCATCTTCGGTGCCGACGCGCTGGGCACCGGCGTGACGTTCGATGCCGAGGTGGTGCGGGGCGCCGGTTCCTACGTCTGCGGCGACGAGACCGGCCTCATCTCGTCCGTCAACGACGAGCGGGGCATGCCGCGCATCAAGCCGCCCTTCCCCGCCCAGAGCGGCGTCCTCGGCAAGCCCACGAACGTGAACAACGTTGAAACCTACGCCTGCGCGACGACCCTGATGCGCCTCGGCGGCGAGCAGTACAGCACCGTCGGCACGGAGACGAACCGCGGCACCAAGATGTTTACGGTTTCGGGTAGGGTGGCCCGCACCGGCTGCATCGAGGTGCCGTTCGGTACGAAGGTGCGGGATCTCCTCGCCGCCGTCGGTGGCATCGCCGGCGGCCGCCCCTGGAAGGCGATGCAGCAGGGCGGGCCGCTCTCCGGCGTGCTGCCCGCGCACATCGCCGCGGATCTGCCCCTGGAGCCGGAGCCGTTCCGCCCGCTGGGCGCCGGCATGGGCGGCGGCGGCATCGTCTTCCTCGATGAGACGTCCTGCATCGTCGACCTCAACGTCATGACGTCGTGGTTCGTCGAGGACGAATCCTGCGCCCGCTGCACGACCTGCCGCATCGGCAATCAGCGCATGCTCGAGATCCTGCGCCGCGCCTCCCGCGGCGAGGGCGCCGCCACCGACGTCGACCGGATGAAGTCGCTCGCCGCTTCGATGCAGAACTCGAACTGCTTCCACGGCCAGCTCTCGCCCGTGATGATCAACAACACGCTGCAGTTCTTCCGTGAGGAGTACGAAGCCCACGCGCTGGAGCATCGCTGCCCCGCGAAGGTCTGCGCCGGCCTCATCCGCTACCGCGTCGCCAGCCAGCACGACGGCGTCGAAGCGGCCGCCGCCATCTGCCCGACGAGCGCCATCGTCCGCGACGGCGACGCATGGTCGATCGATGACGGCCGCTGCATCCGCTGCGACGCCTGCCGCGACGTCGCGGATGGCGACATCGTCATCGAAGACCGCTACACCGACGTGATCCCGCTCCGCGTCGCCGCCCCCGCCGACGTCGCCCGCGCCGGCGGCTGAGCCGCATCTTTCGCGGCGACATAATGCGGTTCTGCTCGTGTCGCGCTAGGAGCGATAGTTTCAGACCAGGTCGGGACTTCGGCGTCGCTTACCGAAGCGCTGTTGCGGACGTGCATATGGCCTGCCCCGATCTCTGGTCCACTTATCCGCGAGAGTCCAACCTAGGATGTCACTGCGCGCGGAGCTCGGATCTTCGCGATACGTCGTGGGATCCGCGGCGAATTCATCGCGCCTTGATTCGCCTTCCAATGAGCGAGGCGAGGCGCTCGATCACTTCGGCATTGGCCGGCCGGGTGGCGACGTAATCGAGCATGACGACGGCAGAGCCAGATCGAAAGACCATGACCACCGCATCAAGGGAGCCGAGCTGCTGCCGGTATGTGACCGTCTGGTCCCCATATGTCGGGCTTGCTATCGCTACGAAGGCGCCACCGCAACCAGAAATTGAATTGCGTTGTTCGTCCATGAGCTGGCGCGCGCCTATTTCATCCGCAAACGTCCCGGCCCATTCAAGCAGGTAATCCGGGCCGGACGTGCTCTGAAACCCAGCAGACATGTTGTTCCTGGTGTCTGGTTCCGAGAACGTCGTACATGCGCCGCTGGGCCGGCCAACCAGGAGACCGGGCGTCAGCCGCCAACCAGCTCCGACGTCGCCCGCCGACAACATGGCGTTACGTGTGACTGGCTCATCCGTCACATTAGCGACTGACTTACCGTGCCCCACGGCACAGCCCGCGCCAACCCCGGCAAGAAACAGCACAGCCATGATGATTCGTATTGCCGTGGCAACGGCGCGAGCCGTGTGGCCGGTGGGAGCTGTCTGCAGCATGCTCTTCAAGAAGATCCGCCCGCCCGATTCCGTCTGACGATCCAACTGCCTATCCTGACATTACAGGAGACTTCGGTGCGGAAAACAGAGATGCGTCGCTTCGGCATTCGGACGGCCGTGATGCTCACCCTACTTGCGGCCTCAAGTGCGGCCAGCGCGCATCCCATTCCTCCATGCTCCCACGGAGCCACGAAGCCGCCGCGAGAGCCACTTCGCCACCCGTCAGCGCGGTGACGCCGCCCGCTTGGAGTTCGCCCGGCCCCGGCGTATCCTCGCGCCGCATCTGTCTGTCCCGCCGTCGCTCCGGCGGCGCCGACGACGCGGCGAAAAACATGAGAACTGCCGAACGGGAGGCCTTTACAGATTCGGGAAGTGACATAACGGTGCACGAAATGCGCGCGCAAATGCGCTTCCGATGGCGCCAGATCGCGCCGGGAGCCGTGATTGCGGCCTCAACGCACGGGTTGATCCCGGCCCGTCACGTCCGGCCCGCCAGCCTCGCACCGATGATGCCGCGATGGCCGCGCAGGTAGTCGCCCGCCGCCATCGGCCGTCCGCCCGGCCCCTGCACGCGCGCCACCACGACCGCCGCGTCCGCCGTCACGATGCAGAAGCCCGTGCCGGCCGCCAGGATCGTCCCGGCATCCGCCTCCACCGGCCGCGCGGCCGGAGCGCACTCCAGGAGCCGCAGCGGCTGGCCATCGAGCAGGCCGTACGCCACGGGCCACGGATTGTACGCCCGCACCTTGCGGCACACGGTCTCGGCCGTGTCCCGCTCCCAGTCGATCAGCGCATCCGCCTTCTTGATCTGCGGCGCGTACGTGACAAGGGCCTCGTCTTGCTCCTCCGCCTCGATGTCGCCGGCAGCCCACTTCGGCAGCACCTCGACCAGCAGCCGCGCCCCCGCCTCGGCGATCCGCGCCGTCAGCGTCGCCGTCGTGTCGTCAGAGGAGATCGGCACCTCGGCTCGCGCCAGCATCGGCCCGGCGTCCAGCGCCAGGCGCACCCACATGATCGTCGCACCCGTAGCCGCGTCCCCGGCGAGGATCGCCGCCGGGATCGGCGCCGCGCCGCGCCACCGCGGCAGCAGCGATGCATGCACGTTCAGCACCCCCATCGGCGGCACGTCCAGCACCCGCTGCCTGAGGATCTGCCCGTACGCCGCGATCACGGCCACGTCCGGTGCCAGCGCCCGCAGCTCCGCCACCGCGTCCGGGCTGCTGATCGAATGCGGCTGCAGGACACGCAGGCCGTGCTCCAGCGCCAGCGCCTTGACCGGCGGCGGCGCCGTCCTCCGGCCGCGCCCTACGGGCCGGTCCGGCTGTGTGTACACGCCGACGATCTCATGGCCGCGCTCGATGAGCGCCCGCAGGGCGGGGAGGGCGAAGTCCGGTGAACCCAGGAACACCACGCGCATCGCCGGGAGGATAGCACGGCGCTCGCGCGGCCCCGCGCAGGCCCCGAGTCGAGCCCTTGACCCCCGGTGCCGCCCTCTGGCGTACACTGTGCCCGAGGGTCGAGCATCGGAGGACTGCCGCTGAAACGGGTGCAGGCAACGGTGACCGGGCGCGTCCAGGGCGTCGGGTTCCGGGAGTTCGTGCGCCAGGAGGCCACGGCGCGCGGCATCACGGGCTGGGTGCGCAACAGCGACGACGGCCGCGGCGTTGAGTTCGTGGCGGAAGGCGAAGACGCCGCGATCGAGGCGCTGCTGGAGAGCGTGCGCGCCGGCCCGCGCTTCGCCAGGGTCGAGGACGTCGCCTGCACCTTCAGCGAGGCCAGCAGCGGCTTCGCCCGCTTCAGCGTGGAGATGTAAGCGTCAGTCCAGCAGTATCGCGTCGACCGTGTCACCCGCCCGCACGAGCGGCACGTCCTCCGGCACGATCACCAGGGCGTTCGCCACCGCCATCGATGTCAGGATGCCCGACCCCTGCGGTCCCGTCAGCGCGGCGTAAGAGCGCCCGTCCCGCTGCGTGACGATCGCGCGCGCGAAGACGCGCCGCGCGTCCGTGTTTGGAATCTCCTCCTCCGCGATCGCCTGGACGGTGGGGCGCCGCCAGTCGTCACGGCCCAGCATCTTGAAGATCGCTGGCCGTCCGAAGAGTTCGAACGAAACCATCGAGCTGACCGGATTGCCGGGCAGGCCGATGTGCGGGATCCGCCGCCCGCCCGACGCGAATGCGCCGAACGCCAGCGGTTTCCCCGGGCGCATCCGCACGGTCCAGAAGTCGATCTTCCCCTCCCGCGCCAGCACGTCCTTCACCACGTCGTAGTCCCCGCGCGACACGCCCGCCGACGTGACGAGCATGTCGCAGTCCAGCCCTTCGTGCAGCTTCGCCGTCAGCGCCTCGACGGTATCCCGCGCGACGCCGAGCTGCCTGGCAATGCCGCCGGCGGCCTGCACCATCGCCGCGACGCTGTAGGCGTTGCTGTCGTAGATCTGTCCGGGGCGCAGCGCCTCGCCCGGCTGACGCACTTCGTCGCCTGTGGAGAGGATGCCTACGACCGGTCGCCGGTGGACGCGCACGCTGGCCTTGCCGAGCGAGGCCAGCACGCCGATCTGCGCCGGATGCAGCACGGCTCCCCGTCGCAGGATCGCCTGGCCGCGGCGCACGTCCTCCGCGCGATAACGCACGTTTGCGCCCGCCTCCGCGGCTTTGAGGATGCGCACCGTATCGCGCGACTTCGCGAACGACCCGAACGCCCGGCCCTCCGGCTCGTCGGTCTCCTCGAACGGCACCACCGCGTCAGCGCCCGGCGGCATCGGTGCCCCCGTCATGATGCGCACCGCCGTGTCCCGCGCCACCTCCCCGTCGAACAGATACCCCGCTGCCAGCTCGCCGATGACCTGGAGCTGCACAGGTCGCTCGGCAGTCGCGCCGGTCGTGTCCCCCGCCCGGACGGCGTACCCGTCCATCGCCGTGTTGTCGTGCGGCGGGATATCGATCTCCGACACCACGTCGTTGGCTAGCACTTGTCCCAGGGACTCCAGCAGCGGCTGGTCGATGGGCTCCAGCACCGGGACGTACGACAGGATGCGCTCGAGCGCCTCTTCGACGGAGATCATGCTGCGGCCACCTCATTGGCGAGATCTAGCTTGAATTGAACCACACGACGTGGCCCCGGCCTAGTCGGCCGGGGCCACGGACTGCGTGCCCTGGAGGCTCGTGCTACTTCACGGAGGCGATGATCGATGCCTTCGCGTAGCCGGGTGTGTCGGACTGCTCGACCGTGATGGCGAGGTTCTCGTTCCCCGATGCATCAGCGGCTGTCGCCCCGCCGAAGGTCAGCACGAAGGAGCCGTTCGACTCGGAGGAGAAGGCGTTGGTCCACCCGTTCTTCGGCATCTCGTTCTTGAAGTAGTCGTTCAGCGCCGACGGCGACTCCTGCACGTAGATCTCGATGTAGTAGCTCTTCTGGCCGTTTGACGTGAGCGACGTGGCACTGGTGACGCGTGCATTGCTGGGCAGCGGCACGCGGCTGGATGGATAGTCGGACGGAAGGCTGGCCGTATTCGGCAGTGGCGCGCTGGGCGTCGAGCCGCTGCTGCTGCTGGTGTCGGGCGTGTCGCTTGCCGTCGGCGTGTCACCGGACGTCGACGAGCTGGTGCTGGTCGAACTGCCCGTGATGGCGCCCTTGTCCCCGATCGTCGCCACGATCGTTGTGTTCTTGCCGTCGTTCGAGACGCCGACGTAGCCGGCCTCCTTCCCATCTGGGCTGTCCACCACCCAGAACGCCGAGCCGTTCGCGTTACCGCTGGACTGCGACTTCCACGGACCGCTCTTGAACTGGCTGTCGTAGTACGACGACACCTTGTCCACGGCGTCCCCGGTCGTCCACGTCACCACGCTGCCCTTGATGCCGTTCTGCGAGCCCGTGTAGCTGCCCTGGACGCTCGCGCCCTTGTAGACGGGGAAGTCGCTCGGGAAATTCGACGGCAACTTTCCGCTCACCGATACCTTGCCGCCGCCGGGGATGTTGATCGTCTTGCTGCCGCCGCCTCCGCACCCGACGGCAACCGCCGCGATGAGGACTGCCGGTACGATTGCGATGATATAGTTGCGCACGGGGAGCCTCCTGATCTCACATGTTTCGGGGACGATAGTAACAGGAGTGATTGGCTATGTCACATGAAGCGTCCAACGATTTCAGGTGAACATAACCTCGCCCACCTCTCCAGGCTCCGGGCCGCCGCATCTTGCTGAGCACCCGCGATCGCCCTCCGCGGCCTCCGGCAGGCACGATGTAGAGAGGCTGAATGGCAAACCCTGAGTACGACCTTGTTGGCATCGGCAACGCCATGGTCGATGTCATTGCCCACGCCGATGACGCGTTCCTTGCGGCCCAGGGTTTGGAGAAGGGAGCGATGACCCTCATCGACGCGGCGCGGGCTGAGCACTTGTACGCGCTGATGCCGCCGGGGATCGAAGCCTCCGGAGGCTCCGCCGGGAACACGATGGCTGCCTTCGCCTCCCTCGGCGGTCGCGGCGCATACATCGGCAAGGTCAGCGACGACCAGCTCGGACAGGTGTTTCGCCACGACATCCGGGCGGCCGGCGTCGCCTTCGACGTGCCACCCGCCCGGTCTGGCGAGCCCACCGGTCGTTGCCTGATCGTCGTTACCGACGATGCGCAGCGCACCATGCAGACCTTCCTCGGCGCCGGACGTGACCTCGAGCCCGCCGACGTGGACGACGAATTGATCGCTCGGAGCGCCGTGACCTACATGGAGGGCTACCTGTGGGATCCGCCGGGCGCCAAGCAGGCGTTCCTGAAGGCGGCGCGCATTGCGCACGGCGCGGGCCGCCGCGTCTCGATCTCGCTCTCTGATCCGTTCTGCGTCGAGCGGCATCGCGAGGAGTTCGTTGATCTCGTCGCGCACCACGTCGACATCCTGTTCGCCAACGAACACGAGATCATGTCACTCTACCGCGCGCAGACGTTCGACGAGGCGTTGCAGCGAGTGAGGAACGCCTGTGAGGTCGCAGCGCTCACCCGCAGCGCGAAGGGCTCCGTCATCGTCGCCGGCGATGAGCTGCACGTCATCGATGCGGAACCTATGCCGCAGATCGTCGATTCGACGGGCGCCGGCGACGCGTATGCGGCGGGTTTCCTCTTCGGATTGGCGGGGGGGCGTCCGCTGGCCGTCTGCGGCCGCATCGGAGGCGTCGCCGCCGCGGAGGTGATCAGCCATGTCGGTGCTCGGCCGGCGCAGCCACTCCGTGCGCTGGTCCAGCACCTGCTGGTCTGAGGCCGGACGACGCTTGACGCGGCGCGGCGCTCTCGGGACGCTGATCGTGGGCGCCGCGGGGCGCCGGGGAGGTGGTCGTGCGTGGTCCGTTGCCCGAGCTAATCGAAGCGCTGCGTTCGCCGACGGCGTACGACCACGATGCAGCCGGCATCGAGCTGATCCAGACGCATATCTCGTACATCCTGCTCGCCGGCCGGTTCGCATACAAGATCAAGAAGCCGGTCGACCTCGGTTTCGTCGACTACCTGACGCTCGAGCGGCGACGCTTCATGTGCGAGGAAGAGGTACGGCTCAACCGCCGCCTGTGCGCCGAAGTGCACCTCGGCGTCGTCCCGATCACCCGCTCCGATGCCGGATACCGCGTGGACGGCGCTGGCGACGTGGTCGAGTACGCCGTCCAGATGCGCCGCATCCCGCGCGACCGGATGCTGCCCGACCTGCTGGCGCACAACTCCGTGACGCGCCACCACATCCGCCGCATCGCCGGCGTCATCGCCGGCTTCCATGCACGAGCACACGGCGACAACTCGATCGCCCGCTATGGGCGCACGGAGGTGCTGCGGCTGAACTGGGACGAGAACCTCGCACAGGCAGCGCCGTTCGTCGGTGCCACGGTGACCCACGAACAGCAGGCTGCGATCGCAGAGTACGTGACGGCCTTCCTCGGCGGGCAGTCCGCGCTCATCGAAGCGCGTGCAGACGGCGGCCGGACGCGCGATTGTCACGGCGACCTTCGGTGCGACGCGATCGTGCTCGGCGAAGATGACAGCGTTTGCATCATGGACTGTATCGAGTTCAACGACCGGCTGCGCTTCGGCGACGTGGCGGGCGATATCGGCTTCCTCGCGATGGACCTCGACGCGCGGCGCCGGCCTGACCTCGCAGACGAGCTGATGAGCGCCTACCTCGCGGACGTCGACGACGAGACGCTGCCCTGCGTGCTGGACTTCTACCGCTCGTATCGCGCCTATGTCCGCGGCAAGGTCGAGAGCATGGAGTCTGACGAGCCCGAGGTGCCTGCTTCCGAACGCGCGCTCGCACGGGAGCGCGCCTGTGCCGCCTTTGCGCTGGCCCACGGCTACGCCAGGGCGTCTCGCCCGCCCGCCGTGGTCCTCATGCTCGGCCTGTCGGGCGCCGGCAAGAGCCATATCGCCGCCGCCTTGAGTTGCCGCATTGGTGCGGCGCTTGTCCGTTCGGACACGATGCGGCGGCGCCTCTATGAGGCGTCAGGCGGTGCTCCGCCTGGCATGCCGGCGCCGGCCGCCTACGATCGCGGTGCCTACGCGGCTGATGTCCGTGCACGGGTCTACGCAGAGATCCACGCCGCCGCGGAGGGCCATCTCGCCGCCGGACGTCCTGTCCTGCTGGACGCGACGTACGGTCGCCGCTCCGACCGTGACTCCGCCCGCCGCCTCGCCGCGCAGGCGGGCGTGCCGCTGCTGGCGGTGCACATCGTGTCCGATGAGGCCGTGGTGCGAGAGCGGCTCGATCGCCGGGCGCGCGATCCGCGAGCCGTGTCGGACGCGCGCTGGGAGACGTACCTGGCGCAGCGACGCCGATTTGAGCCGCCGGACGAGATTGCGCCCCACCAGCTGCTGCGTCTCGACGGCGCCGCCGACCTCCACCAGAACGTGGGGCTCGCGCTCGATGCGGTGGCGCGGCTCAGCCGCTGAGGGCCACCGCGGCCTCGAGCCCGATGCGGATCATCGCGTCGATCGCCGGCTCCATGGCCGCGTCGTCGAGGCGCTCGTGGTGGCCAGCGTCGTTCGACGCGGCGAGCACGCAGCCGGCACGGAGCCCGCGCAGGGCGGCGACGGTGAAGATCGCGCTGGCCTCCATCTCCTGCGCCAGGACGCCCCGCGCCTGCCACCGTTCAAGCCACTGTTCCCGCACGTGGTACAGCGCGTCCTCCGTGGCGATCACCCCGACGTGGTAGCGCCGCCCTGACCGCTCGGCGGCATCCACGAGCGCGCGGACGACGCCAAACGTCGCCGCGGGG
>DASQHL010000073.1:0-10353 GCA_035632115.1 Dehalococcoidia bacterium
GGCGGCCGCCGCGACGGCGGCGTAGCCCGCCCAGCGGCGGAGGCGGCCGAGGCGCGTGGCGGGCCGCGCCCTTCGGCGGAGGGCTGCCCGAACTCCTGACACGTCGTCCGTGATCAGCACGAGTCGTCTCCCGGACACGCCTCCGTCCGGCCTCCAACGGCAGTCTCGGCGACGCGAGGGGGCCGCTGCCGGTCGCGCCGCCTACGGCGAGCCGACGTGACGCCTACGCGTGTCCACCATGCGCCTGGAGCGGGCGGGGAGGAAGTGCCAAACGCACCCGGTGCACCGTGACCGGGCGGACCCCGGAAGTGACGGGTGACGGGTGCGGCTGTACGGGCACACAGCGATCATCCACTGCTGCGCGGCGGCGCTCATGTCTCGGGCCGGGGGAAGGCGGTCAGCCCGTGTAGCCCTCGACGGTGCGCTCGTCGCGGGTCTCGGCGGCGTCGGGGTCGAGCCCGGCGGCGCGGCGGGCGCGGCGCTGGCGCAGGAGGTCCCAACACTGGTCCAGCGTGATGCCGATCGCCTTCAGCCGCTCGCGCTCGGCCGAGCTGGCGCCGCCGTCCGCCTCGCGCTGGAAGAGCGCGTGCTCCTCGCTGGCGAGCTCGTTGATGCGGTGCAGGACTGTGGCGTCATCCACGGCAACCTCCTTCGGCCGGTCTCTCCAGGCTCCTGTGTGGGGGACGGCTCGTGCCGGCGATCATACCACCACGGCGACGACGCGTGCCTCAGGCGGTGGGGGAGCGCGGCTCTCCGGCGCGGGCGCCGAGGTTGCCGTAGCGGTGGTAATCGATGCAGAGGCTCTGTTCGCGCAGGTACCAGAGCAGCTCGATGCGGCCATCGGCGAGCACCGGGGCGGTAGCGAGGAAGATGCCGGCCTCCGCGGCCGCCTCGCGTACGGCGTCGGGAACGCGCTCGTCGCCGGCGTAGCGGATGCGGCCAACAGCACCATCGCGGATGGCGGTGCCGAGGTCGTTGTCCGACTCTTCGACCAGCGCCGCCACGACGCCCCAACCGGCGGCGAGTGCCCGCAGGAGGCCGGCCTGCGCCCGCGCATCTTCCGCGTAGCTCACCATGATGTGGCATCCGGCGAGCCTTGCGGCGCAGACGCGCGCGAGATTCTCGAACGGCGTGTCTGAGGCGCAGACGCGGATGCGGACGCGATCGAGCGGTAGATAGCGGCGGAAGTTGTCCTGGCCGATGAGCAGGAAGTGGTCGTGCGGCGCGCCGAACTCCGAGCGCATCGCCCGGTCGTAGCTCGCGACGGCGGCGCGCACGCGCTCCAGATCCGCGGGAGCGAGGCCAGGCAGCGACTCGAGCTCCCGCAGGAGGGCGGCGGCGGCGCTATCCTCGATCGGCGTCGGTGAGCCGGGCGTGGCGGCATCGGCGATGCGCATCAGGGGCACGAGGTAGTTCGGGCTGCCGGTCTTGACGCCGGGGCCGACGACGCTCCGGCCCATGCCGCCGAACGGCTGGCGCAGTACGATCGCGCCGGTGGTGCCGCGGTTGACGTAGAGGTTGCCGGCGCGGATCGCATCCGCCCAGGCGCGCTGCTCGCGGTCATCGAGCGTGTGGATGGCGGACGTGAGCCCGTAGCCGGTGGCGTTCGCCAGGACGACGGCCTCATCGAGATCGCGCGCGCGCATGACGCCGAGCACCGGGCCGAAGAACTCCGTGGTGTGGGTGACGCTGCCCGGGCGCACGCCCCACTTGATGCCAGGCGACCAGAGGTTCAGGTTCGCGCGGTCCGGCCGCGATGCGAGCGCCCACTCTTCGCCGGGGTCCAGCTCCGTGAGGGCGCGGGCAAGCTTGCCGGACGGTGGGCGGATCAGCGGGCCGACCTTCGTCGCGGAGTCCCACGCCGACCCGACGGGCATGCTGGCGGCGGCATCGCAGAGCCCGCGGCGGAAGCCCGCGTCATCGTAGACCTCGGCGTCGAGGATGAGGAGGCTGGTGGCGGAACACTTCTGGCCGGCGTGGCCGAACGCGGAACGGACAATGTGCTTGATCGCGAGCTCGCGGTCGGCCATGGCGCTGACGATGGTGGCGTTCTTGCCGCCGGTCTCGGCGAGGAGGTGCATGGCCGGCTTCAGCCGCCGGAGGTGAAGCGCGGTCTCGGTGCCGCCGGTGAGCACGACGGCATCGACCCCGACATGCGTGACGAGCTGCGTCGCCTCCGCGGCGTCGGCGCCGAAGACGAACTGGAGGGTGCGCCGCGAGATGCCGGCAGCCCAGAAGGCTTCGCAGAGCAGGTATGAGGTGACGACCGCCTCCGGCGCCGGCTTGAGGATAACGGTATTCCCGGCGGCCAGCGCCGCCGCCACGCCGCCAGCCGGGATGGCGATCGGAAAGTTCCAGGGCGGCGCGACGACGACGACGCCGAGGCCGGTGATCTCGAGGGTCGCGCGTTCGTGCCAGTCCTCGGCGGCGCGAGCGTAGAACGCGCAGTAGTCGACGGCCTCGGAGACCTCGACATCGGACTCGGCGAGGACCTTGCCGCACTCGGCGAGGGCGATGCCCATGAGGTCGGCGCGTCGGATGCGGATCTGCTGCGCTGCGCGGCGGAGGGCGGCGCCGCGCTCGCGGGGGGCGGCCGATCGCCAGCTGCCAGCATCGGCGCGGGCGCAGGCGACGGCGTCCTCCACATCCTGCGCCGTGGCGATGCGGTAGCGCGCGGAGATGACGCCGGGGCGGGACGGATCCGGCGACTCGCCGAGGGGCCGGTCGCGGACCTCGCGGCCGTCGATGACGAGCGGCGCCTCCGGAGCGCGCGCGCCACAGCGGTCGCGCCAGGCGGCGTAGATGGACGCGGCCCATGCGGCATGGTGCGGCAGCGAGAAGTCGGTGTCGGGCTCATTCACGAACTGCGTCCAAGGCCGGTCGGCGTCCATCGTAGGCACGGGCGGCGCGCGGCGGTCTTGCGTCCGCCGCGGGGTGTCGGGCAGGCCGGGGATCGCGTCGAACGCGGCGCGAAACTGCGCTTCCAGGGCGCGCCAGTCGTCGGAATCGACGGCGAGCTGGAAGGCGTGGCGGAGGAAGTTGTCGGGGCCGGTGTTCTCGTCGAGGCGGCGGACGAGGTAGCCGATGGCGTGCAGGAAGTCCTCGCGGCGGCAGGCGGGAGCGTAGAGCAGCAGGTCACGGGTGCGCTCGGCGAGGGCGCGACGCTGCGGGCTGGCCATCCCCTCCAGCATCTCGAACTGCACGTGGTCGAGGACGCCGCGCGCTTCCGCCAGCACCAGCCCGTAGGCGAGATCGAACAGGTTGTGCGACGCCACGCCGATGCGCACGGCGCGGGCATGCTCCGGTTCGAGGCCGTAGCGCAGCATGCGGCGGTAGTTGGCGTCGGTCTCGCGCTTGGTGCGGAACGGGGCCTGCGGCCAGCCGCGCAGCGACGCCTCGACGCGCTCCATCTCGAGGTTCGCGCCCTTGACGATACGGAGGGCGACGGAGGCGCCGCCCGCCGCGACGCGACGCGCCGCCCACTCGGTGATGCGCCGCTGCACGGCGAAGGAGTCGGGGAGGTACGCCTGCAGCGCCAGGCCGGCGGAGACGCCGGCGAGCGATGGACGGTCGAGCGTGCGGACAAACGCATCGGCCGTGATGGCGAGGTCGCGGTACTCCTCCATGTCCAGGTAGACGAACTTCGGCGCGAGTGAGCCGTCGGCACGGCGGAAGCGCGCATCGGCAGCGGCGCGATACAGCGGCGCGAGGCGGTCGGAGAGCGTGGCCACGGTCTGCTCGCGGGCGATGGCATCGATCTGCGAGAAGATGGTCGAGATCTTGACGGAGACGACCTCAATCTCAGGCCAGGCGAGCACGTCGGCGTAGAGGGCGAGGCGGCGCTGCGCCTCCTCTTCGCCGAGTAGCTCCTCGCCGAGGAAGTTCACGTTCATGCGGACGCCCTCGTCGCGGCGGGCGAGCAGGTGCGGGGCCAACTCCTCCGGCTCGGCGGGCAGGACGACGCTGGCGGTCTCGCTCTGCATCTTCTCGCGGACGAGGGCGCCCGCGACGCCGGGCAGGTAGCCGCCGAACGCCTCGAATCCGCGCAGGAGGGCGCGGTCGAAGGGGGAGAAGAAGCGGGGGATGCCCTGCACGTCGAGGATGTGCGTGAGCTGCTCGACGGAGCGGGCGGCACTGGCGGAGCGGAAGGCCCGGTCGGTCATGCTGACCAGCGTGGCTTTGTCCGCGGGGTGGCGGATCATGCGATCGAGCTCTGCCTGCTGGCGGCGCTCCTGCGGCGTCTGGAGCGCGGCGGCGCGCTCCTGCAGGTCCCGGGCGAGCGCGACAGCGCGCTCGATCAGCTCGTCGTCATCGTCGTGGCCATCGTCGTGCATCGACCTGTCCGCCGCCGATCGCATGAGGGGCACGGGGGGCCACCCCTGGCTCAGGGTAACCGGACGGGCGCCGTGGGATCGAGCGATGCGCGCCGCTGGAGCGAGAACGACAGTGGTTGTCGCGCCGGGCTGGTAGATCGGAGGCGATGGTGGCCGCGACGGCGCGCGGCTGAAGGAGGAGGGCTGTGGACGACGCCAACTGCTGCGTGTGCGAGGCCTCGTTTCCGCCGGCGAGCGGGCGGCCGTGCCGGCGCTGTCCTGACGACTGGATCTGTTCGGACGTGTGCCTCGCGCACCACCGGCGTACACCGTGGCATCGCGAGAACCAGCGGGCATGGGCGCAGGGCGCAGGGGACGAGTTCGCCGACGCGGACCGGGCAGGCGACCTGTGGCGCGCGACGGTGGAGGTCAACCGGGGCCTGCGGCGGCAGCTGGCTGAGGTGCAGGGGGCGCTGCAGGTCGCGCTGGCCGAGCTGCACGCACTGCGCGCCACGCCAGGCGGGCGGGAGGGCGGCGCGCGACCGTAGAGATTGCGGCGGGTGCGCCCTTCACATGCGGCGCACGGGCGTCTATGATAGCTGGCAGCGCCGCAACGGACGGGGCGCATTGGACTTGGAGGTGATCGAGGATGCCAGCAAAGAAGAAGGCCGCGGCGAAGAAGCCGGCAGCCAAGGCCAAGCCGGCGGCGAAGAAGCCGGCAGCGAAAAAGAAGAAGTAGGCCGGAACTTGCCCGTGGCCGCACCAGGGTGCGCTCACGATCAGGCAGCACGCGGGGCGGAGGCTCAATGGGCCTCCGCCCCGTGTCGCTTCCGAGAGGTACGAGGCGTGGTGGCTACGCCACGGAGCCGGGCTCACGGTTCGCGTCCGGCGTGGCGGCCGGACGGGCGCGGCGCGGCGCTTTTGCGGGAGCCGCGTACTGACGGGCGATGCGGATCGACTCGTCGCGTAGCTCGCGGCGCAGGTCGGCGGGGGCGAGCACTTCCACCTGGTCGCCCCAGCCGCGTACCCAGCGGCCGACCTCGGCGAGGCTGGCGACAGAGATCGTGAGCAGGCAGCCGCCGTCGGGCAGATCTTCGACCAGTTGCGAGGGGTGCCAGCGCGACTCCCGGACGCGGTAGGAGACGGCCGGCGCGAACCGCAGGACGACCTGCTGGCCATCGCCCCAGATGATCCCCCACGCCGAGGCGAGCAGTGAATCCACATCGATGTCCGGTCGCAGGTCGAACGACTCGGGGAGCATCGAGGCGGCGGTGACGCGCTCGACCTTGAAGGTCCGCATGGTGCCGTGGGTGCGCGAGTAGCCGATGAGATAGGTGGCGAGGCCCGCGGCGCTGGGTTCGAGGAAGTAGGGCTCGACAACGACCTCCTTCGCGCGCGTCTTGCCGGCGGAGCGGTAGACGAGGTGGAGGAGGCGGCGGCGGGTCCAGGCGTCGGTGATGGTCATCAGGTGCTGCGAGAACCCGGGGTCGAGCGGGCGGCGGGCGAGGGCGGCGGCGGTAGCCTGGAGTTGCGCGCGCACGGGGTCGGGCATGGCGGCGGCCAGCTTTTCGAGCGCGCTGGCGGAGAAGGGGTCGGCCTCGTCGGAGTAGCGGAGGAAGAGGCGCATGGCGAGCAGCAAGGCGCGCGCCTCCTGGACGTTGAGGCGAAGCGGCGGCAGGCGGGGCGGATCGAGGAGGGCGTAGCGGCCGCGCTCGACGACCAGGGGCAGCCCCGCTTCGGTCTGAAGCACCAGCAGGTCGCGCTCGATGGTGCGGACGTGCACGCCGCTGAGGTCCGCCAGCTCGCGGGCGGTGTAGCCGTCGCGGCGGGCGCGCAGCAGCTCCTGGAGGCGGTTGAGGCGAACGGCGCGGAGGCGCGGCGTCCCATCGATCACGGGGGTATCGTACGATCCGGAGACAGGACGCCGACAGCCCGCGGCTTGACGCCGCAAGGCGACAGCGTCTGTCGCAGGGCGGCGCCAGGCTGAGGCTGGCCCGGCGATGGGAGCGCATGCGGAGTAGGAGGGACCACGATGGTGCAGGCGGACGAAGCCTGGCAACGGTACGCGCGGGCGGTGATCGCATCGATGTCCGAGGCGCTGGGCGATGCGCACGAGGCGTCGCACGGGATGATGCTAGAGACGGCGGACTACTGGCTGTCGCTGGGGCTGGCGGCAGGGCTGGCACGGCCGGCCGATGCGGAGCGGCTGCTCGCGCTGATCCTGTCGCAGGAGCAGGGCGACCGGGCGGAGATCGACCGGGATGCGGCGGAGTTCTGCCAGGAGGCGCTGGCATGAGGCGGCGCAGCTTCGTCTCGCAGATGTACCGGGCGGCGCGGCTGGCCAACGATGTCTCCACCCTGGCGTCGGGCAACCCGAAGCGGATCACGCGGCGCGTAAAGAACAAGGTCGTCGGACGGGCGATGGGGCGGGCGGGGCTGTGGCGGATGCTGTGGCGGTGAGTGGCGTCGGCCCAGGCTGTTTGGGCGGAGCGCGCGGCTGGGGGGTAACCGTGTCAACGGACGAATGGGACGGCAACCTCTGGTCGGCGTCGCGACACGCTCCGATTCGTCACTCGCAAGAACTTCGAACGTGGTGCACAGGAGCACGTCTGGGTAGCGACTCCGCGGTGCTGGTGATCCGGCGGCAGGGGGCCGGCGGATAGAAGTAGAAGCCGCGCGTGGCGGGCCGTACCCGCGGGCTACGACCGTCTGGCGCTCGTCCGCGATCCTCGCCCGTACGAAAGAGGTGCGCGCCGATGCCGGCACTGGAGCGATTCCTGATTGCGGCCGAGCGCCGCATTGCGCCGGCCGTATTGCCGCTGCTTCGGCGGCGGCGTGCCCGGAGCCTCCGTCAGGGTGGCGACAATACGCCGAGGCCAGCGCCCGCGGCATGGTGGGGCGACGAGCCGCGCTGGTTCGGCGGAGGCGTGCCGCCACGCGCCCGCAACCGCGTGACGCCACTGATCGACGGCGAGGCGTTCTTCTCGCAGCTGCACGCCGCCCTGCTCGCCGCGCGTCAGTACGTCTACATCACGGGCTGGTGCTTGACCCCGCACGTGCCGTTGCTTCGGGACGCGCCGGACGACCTGATCCGCACGCGACTGATCAGCGTGCTCTCGGAGACGGCGGCCCGGGCGCCGGTGCGAATCCTGCTCTGGGGCGGGGCTCCCGCCGTCATTCAGCCCACACGAAGCGCGGTACGGGACGTCGCTCGCACGATCAAGGAGCAGGGGAGTGGCGACATCATCTGTTGCCTCGACACGACAGCACAGATGTCGCACTGCCATCACCAGAAGTCCGTCATCATCGATGGCCAGCTGGCATTCGTCGGGGGGATCGATCTGACGACGTTCGCGGGCGACCGGTGGGACGCGCGGGACCATCCGCTGCGTGCCGGCGTCAACTGGCATGACGCCGCGGTGCTCATCGAAGGCGAGGCGGTCGCGGACGTGGAGCGCAACTTCCGGCAACGCTGGGAAGCCGTAGCCCACGATGCGGCGTTACCGCATGCGGAGCCGGCCACGGACGCCGCTTGGCACACGCCGGCCCAGATCGTCCGCACGATCCCCTCGGGCAGATATCCGTTCGCGCCATCGGGTGAATTCGGTATCCAACACGCCTACGTCGAGCTGATCCGGCGGGCGCGCGAATTCGTCTACTTGGAGAGCCAGTACCTCTGGTCGCCGATCGTCATGGATGCGCTGCTCCGCGCGATCGCGCGGCCACCGTCGCCTTCGTTCAGGATCGTGATCGTACTGCCGGCCCGCGCGACCAGCGGGAAGTGGGACAACGACCAGCACGTTGAGATGCTGCGGAAGGCCGACGGCGGGCGAGGGGTTGTCGAGGTCTATTCCCTGTTCACTTCAGGACCGACGACCGGCGTGAAACCGTTCCGGTATCGACCGGTATACGTCCACGCCAAGGTCGGCGTCATCGATGACGAGTGGCTGATCATCGGCTCCGCGAATCTCAACGACCGCGGGTTTGAGACGGACAGCGAGCTGGACGTGATCGCTCATGATCGCGATCTCGCCCGAGGGCTGCGCGTTGACCTGTGGAGCGAGCACCTGGGGCTCGATCGAGGCGAGGTAGGGCACCGCGATCCGGGGGAGCTCATCGATGGCGCGTGGCGCGGACGGGCAGCAGCGAATGCGCTGGTGATCCAGCAAGGCGAGCGGTCCCTCGACTCCAGCGTGCACCTGTACCATCCCGGGCGCGCACCCGGAGCCTGGATCTTGGACGAAGCGGAGACGCTGACGTTCGAGCATTGAGCGCGGGCGACGTTGGCCCGAGTCACGGAGGCGCTCCTGACGGGCGACGGCGGTATCGCTTCGCGAGGGTGCCGCTGCCGGCGGCGTGGAACAGGCGGGCACGCTTCTCCTGGAAGGCGGCGACGGTGGAGGGCCGATCCAGCGCCGGGATGCAGATGACGTCGCCAGCGCGGAGCCCCGCAAGCGACGCCTGCACAACGTCCTCGGCCGACATGGCGATCGGCACGCGCGACACGTCGAATCCGGCGACCTTGTGGAACTCGGTGCGGACGATGCCCGGGCACAGCGCCTGCATTTTTACACCGGAGCCGTGTAGTTCGTGCGACAGGAGCTCCGTGAAGGTCACCATGTACGACTTGGCGGCGGCGTAGACCGCGCGGTCAGGCAGGTACGCGGCGGGGTCGGATGCGCTGAAGGCGAGCGCTGAGGCGACGTTGATCACGGCGCCGCTCCCGCGCGCGATCATCGCGGGCAGTGCGGCGCGCGTGAGGCGCGTCGAGGCGACGACGTGCAGGCGGACCAACGCTTCGGCGCGATCAGCAGGTAGCCGCACGAAGGGCATGTAGCCGCCGAACCCGGCGCAGTTCACCAGCAGCTCGACGCCCCGGCGGCGCAACGTCCGCTCTACGGGGGCCAGCGCCGGCGGACGGGTGAGGTCGGCGACCAGCACGTCGACCTCGACGCCGTGTGCCTTGCGGAGACGCCGGGCGAGTGCTTCGAGCCGGGCGCGGCGGCGTGCCACGACGATCAGGTTGAAGCCGTCGGCGGCGAGCCGCTCGGCAAACGCGGCGCCGATGCCGGATGAGGCGCCCGTCACGAGGGCGCGCTGGCCGATCTGCGTTGCCGATCCGGCGCGGGGTCGCGTCATGTCACCCAGATCGCGCCGGCGGTCCTGCAGGCGCTGAGATTCGAAAGCGTGGCAGGAGTGGAGGGACTCGAACCCCCGACCGGCGGTTTTGGAGCTAGCGAAGACATGGTTATAGCGGTGCATCGCTGTTCATGCCGGTTCGACGACCCGGCGAGCGTCTCCAAAGCTGATTACCTTCGCGCACATCAATGTACACTAGTTGCTGACTGGGCTGCTGACTACGACATGCGCAGCGCATCTGTCCGATACTTGTATAGGGCGTCGAGCCAACGCAACGCACCATCATCCAGAGCGGCACGAGAGCATTGGGGCTCCGAGACTGCCGCACCAACCGAGCCTCACGGCCACGGTGGTAATGCCCGCCGGGACACGTTCCGGAACGATGAAGGAGACAACCATGAACGAGCTTATTCGGCACGACCCTGCGTCCGCCTACGCCCGGGCGCGAGCCCTAGGGTGGGCCGTGTCCCCCGGCGAGAAGCACGGTCGTCAGCGACTGCCCCTCGGTAGGGAGCTACTCGACGAATACCCTAACCTCTTCGGCCCGTCCGCAACGGTCTGCCTCTGCGATGACCCCGGGTGTACGACCGTGCGCGACTGGGAAGCGGGGCACCTTTGCATCCACTGCGGTGAAGGCTTCGACGAGCAGGGGCGGTGCTTCGGCTGCTGGTACGAGGAGGACGAACTCGGCTACCTGCGCCTCATCGAGGACGACGGCCACGGCCTACACGGCTAGTCCACCTCAGCCGATACTCTGCGCCCACTCTCTTAGCACGCGTGCCTGTTCAAGTGCCCACTTCTGATGGTCAGGCGTGTCGTGCGCGTCAATGTGACGCCATACCTCGACCTTCGATTCAGCGCGCTCGGGCGATGGTTCCCAGCAAACCTCGCCGTCCAACTC
>DASQHL010000074.1:0-12352 GCA_035632115.1 Dehalococcoidia bacterium
GGTGGGGATGCGTCCGGCGCGCCTGTCCGTGATGCGCCCATCGCCATCGACGGTGCAGAAGTTGCCGCGCGCGGCGACGTCAGATGGCTGGAGGTCGAAGTCGATACCGAGCGCTTCGAGGACGCCACGTCCGACGGTGTATCGCTCCGGGTCGTAGCCGAAGAGCGCCAGGTGGCCCGGCCCACTGCCGGGGGTGACGCCGGGCGCGACGGGCACGGTGAGGCCACAGGTGCTGTCCTGGGCGAGGCGATCCAGGTACTGGATGTTCGCCTGCTCCAGCTCCGAGCGGCCGGACTCGTTCGGGAGACCGCCAAGGCCGTCGATGACGAGGAGGAGGATCTTCGTGTCGTTGGGGACCGCAAGTGCGCGGAGCAGATCGAGGTTCACGGGGCGAAGTGTAGCACGGGCAACCCGGTTGGCCCGCACGATGCGCCAGACGACGGCGGCCGCCCGGAGCCCCCCGCGCGATGCGGCAGGATCGGAGCTGCGGACGGCGCGGAGAAGCCCCTGATTGCCGGTGGGGTTCTCCTCGCAGCGACCGGAGCGGTGCTCTGGGGCGCCGCGCCTCTTGGTCTGGGACGGACTCCCCGCAGACGTTGCGATTGACCGCGGAAACGTCCACATCGTGTCCGCGCTGGTGACGTCGCTCCTCCTGAGCATCGTACCGACGATTGTGCTCAACCGCGTCTAGCGCGCTCTCCGATGGCCGCGGTCAGGGCGCGACCGGCTCAAGCGCATCACTCGCCGCGGCAACGACGTCATGACGCCTCGGCGCGCGCACAGCGCCGGCCGCTGGCGCGGGCATGAGGCCGAGGACACGCGCGAGGGGCCACGCGAGCGCAATGCTGGCCGGGACGTACACTGCTGCGAGGAACGCCCACCAGACGTCCGGCGCCACGTGCTCCAACCGCAGCTGGCTCGCAACCAGGCGCATCGGGTCGTTGACGATGAGCAGCGCGTACGACATGACGCCGATGGTGGCCAGCCCACGTACCGGCGCGCTCAGGTCGAGGCGGCTCGGGCGCTTGAGCAGGAGCGGTAGCACCAGCATGGCGAGGCCCAGCGTCATCAATGGGGTGGCGAGCGACTGCCAGTAGCGGACGGACCAGCGGCCAATGAGAAGATCGCCGGTCGTGTGCGCGGCAAAGCCGAGCAGGAGCAGTGACGCGATCACGCTGGGGCTGCGCAACACGCGCAAGGCGCGTGCGCCCTCCGGCGCGGCCAGCAGCCAGCCGATGGCCATGCCAGCCGTGAACTCGAACAGGCGGAACGGAGCCCAGCCAGTGACGAGCCGGAACTGAAACTCGGGCGCACCGAACCGGTCGACGATCCACCAGTTCGCCATGACGGTGGTCGCGAACGTCAATACGAGGAACGGGACGACACCGATGCGCCGCATTACGAAGAAGAGCAGCGGGAAGAGCAGATAGTACTGCGCCAGCAAGCCGACGAACCAGAGGGCGAGCTGCGGCGCGAAGAACCATTGATCGTGCAGGAGCCGCGGCACCAAGGCGATGCTGGCGTAGATGACACCCGGATCGACGTTGACTCGGCTGCCGAGTGAGATCGTCACGCCGTCGCCGAGGTGGCTGGTGAAGCTGCCGCCGCCGATGGTGGCCTGGCGCCATGCGATGAGCGCGATGACGGCGTAGGTAATGGCCACACCCGCCCAGTACGGCAGCAGGAGCTTACGGAAGCGCTGCACGAAGAATCTGGGCCAGTTCGGGGCACCGCCGGCGCGGTAGGCGGCGATGGTCAGCGAGATGCCGCTGATCATCATGAACAGCGGCACACCCTGGAATCCATCACGGAAGAGGAGATCGGTACACGACGTGAAGATCCGCCACGGCCCCTCGCCGTGCTTCACCTGCCACGTGAGTTGCTCGTAGTAGGCGCGGGGGACGGCAGGGAAGAACTCGAGGTCACCCCAGAGGTGAAAGAGGATCACCCACAGGATGGCGATGCCACGAAGAAGATCGATCGCGACGATCCGGCCCTCGCCGGCGTGCTTGCCGTGGTCCATGCCCTCTGCCAGTCACGACCGCCGGACGCCGCCGGCCCGCGGGGAACCCGCCGACAGTACGACGAACGGGCCGTACCATCAAGATGGCATACGAAGCGTTGTCCAGTGCCATCGTTCTGCGGCCATCGATCCGTAAGGCGCGCTGACGTAGACTCACATCACGAACGTGCCCCTAGTAGTGGAGGATCTGCGATGACGCCGTGGCTTGATGACGCGTGTTCGCTCGCGGACGCGATCCGACGCGGCGACGTGCGCTGCGCCGATGCCGTGGAAGGGTCGCTCAATGCGATAGCGGCGTCGCGCCTCAATGCGGTGGTGTTCCTCGACAGCGACGGCGCACGGAGGCAAGCCGAGGCGATCGATCGGCAGGTCGCCGCCGGGGGCGATCCCGGCCCGTTCGCGGGAGTGCCGCTCCTCGTCAAGGACCTGGAGCACGCGCAGGGGATGCCGACGACATACGGGTCGGTGCCGTACAAGGACAACATCGCCGACCATGACTCGACGGACGTGGCGCGGCTACGCGCGGCCGGCGCCGTGATCATGGGCAAATCGGCGGCGCCAGAGTTCGGGCTCGTAGCGTACACCGCGACGAAGCTGCACGGCGTCACGCGCAACCCGTGGGATCTGAGCCGGACGCCGGCGGGGTCTTCGGGCGGGTCGGCGGCAGCGGTTTCGGGCGGTCTGGTACCGCTGGCGACGGCGAGCGACGGTGGGGGTTCGATCCGCAAGCCGGCGGCGTTCTGCGGGCTGGTCGGGCTGAAGGGGACGTTTGGCCGCATCCCGCGCGGTCCTCGAGCGGAGAATGGCCCGCTGACATCGTGCTGGGGGACGGTCTCACGCAGTGTGCGAGACACGGCCCGCTGGTTCGAGGTGGCGTCGGGCTACGAGCCGCGCGATCCGTTCTCGCTGCCCCGGATCGACGGCTGGGAGCGCGACCTTGGCACGCGCGATCTGCGCGGCCTGCGCGTGGCCGTGGCTCCGGATCTGGGCTGTGCGACGATCTCTGACGAGGTGCGCAGGGTGGTGACAGACGCGGCGCACGCATTGGTCGAAGCCACCGGCATGCAGCGGACGGACATCGACGTCCGCCTGCCGGAGGGCGGCGCGAAGTGGATGAACGCCGGGGCACCGTCGCTGTTCAACGAGCTCAAGGACTTCTGGCCGGCCTGCCGAGATGATCTGACGTACGAGATCCGCTTCTCGATGGACTGGACGGCAGAACACTACCGGGTATGGCACGCCGCATCGGTGGACCGCTTCCGCGTCGTGCTCAACGAGGCGATGGCGGACCTGTTCGAACATACGGATGTCGTGCTCTGCGCCACGGACCCCGTCGAGCCATTCGCGGCGGAGGGACCGATGCCGAGCCACGTCGATGGTCAACGCGTCGGGCGCAACAACAACGGCGCACTCACGATCCCGGCGAACATCACGGGCTACCCGGCCATCTCGATACCGGCTGGCCTGACGCGGGACGGCCTCCCTGTCGGGCTTCAAGCGTACGCGCGCCGACACGAGGACGCGATCTTGCTCGATCTTGCCCTGGCGATGGAGCGGGCGCGTCCCTGGCCGCTCGTAGCGCCGGGCGCGCCCGCTTGACCATGCCAGAGGCGGCGTTCACGCTGGACGACGAGATCGCCGGCCGCTACGTGAGCCGCGAAGTCGCGACGCCGCTAGTGATCGAGCACGTCGGCGATCTGCTCGCCGCGATCGTGGCGGGTGTTGAACTGCGGATCACGCCGTCACTCATCGAGCCGTGGCGGCGGGTGATCCGCACGACGTTATGCTTCTCGGGCACGCGCCTGCGGAACGCACAGGGCTACGATCCGGCGTTCTCTGGCTAGTCGAACACCACGGTCTTGTTTCCGTAGACCAGGATCCGGTTGCGCAGGTGGAGGTCCACGGCGCGCGCGAGGACGATCCGCTCGAGGTCGCGCCCCTTGCGGACGAGGTCGTCAACGGAATCTCGGTGGCTCACGCTTGCGACGCCCTGGTCGATGATCGGACCCTGATCCAATTCCGGCGTCGCGTAGTGCGCCGTCGCGCCGATGATCTTGACGCCACGCTCGTACGCCTGATGGTATGGGCGCGCGCCCGCGAACGCCGGCAGGAAGGAGTGGTGGATGTTTATGATGCGCCGGGGGTAGCGGCGGACGAACGCGTCGCTGAGCACCTGCATGTAACGCGCCAGGATCACTACGTCGACGCGATGCGCCTCGAGTTCGGACAGAATCCGCGTTTCTTGCGCCAGCCTTGTGTCGGCCGACACGGGGAAGTGCTGGAACGCCACGCCGAACTCGTCGGCGATCGACCGCGCGTCGGCGTGATTGCTGATCACGATCGGGATCTCGGCACGCAGCTCGCCGAGGCGCCATCGCGCGAGCAGGTCGTACAGGCAGTGTTGCAGCTTCGACGCAAGGATCGCCACGCGCGGAACCTCATCGGAAAAGCGGAGGCTCCATGTCATGTCAAAGCGCTCCGCTATCGGGCGGAACGCGGCGGCGATCGCGGCGCGACTGACGGCAAAGCCGTCCAGCTCCCACTCCACGCGCTGCAGAAAGACCTGCTCTTCGCGGTCGGTGTGCTGGTCGGCATGGACGATGTTTCCCTGGTTGCGATAGAGGAACTCAGAGACGGCGGCCACAAGCCCCTTCTGGTCGCGGCATGAGAGCAGCAGGACCGCGGTGGTGCCCATGCCCGGACGATATACGTGCGAACGCGTTCGTCGCCAGCCACGCGGCGGCGGTGTCAAGCAAGCCGGGTGGGCTGCGCGACTTCGGCACCCTGCTGATTGCCCGGAACCGAAGCTCCGTGCTACGCTCGGCGCCACAAGCCGCGGCGATTCGCTCGCTCTCGGCGACGACGTCCGGAGGTGCCGGATGAAGTTCGGAGTCTTCTACGAGCTGTCCGTGCCAAGGCCGTGGGACCGCGACGCGGAGCGCACGGTGTACCTCAACGCGCTGGAGCAGGTGCGGCTCGCCGACGAACTAGGCTTCGACCAAGTCTGGTGTGTTGAGCACCACTTCCTGGAGGAGTACTCCCACTCGTCGGCGCCGGAGCTGTTTCTGACCGCCTGCGCCATGCAGACGAAGCGGATCCGCGTCGGTCACGGCATCGTGGTATGCGTGCCGCAGTTCAACCACCCGGTCCGCATCGCCGAGCGCGCGGCGGTACTGGACATCCTCTCCGGCGGGCGCCTGGAGATGGGTACGGGGCGCTCCGCCACATGGACGGAGCTGGGTGGCTTTATGGCAGACCCCGACACCACGAAGAAGACCTGGGATGAAATCGTCCGCGCGCTGCCGAAGATGTGGACGCAGGAGCACTACAGCCACCGCGGCGAGGCGTTCTCCATGCCATCGCGGGCGATCCTGCCGAAGCCGTACCAGAAACCGCACCCGCCGATGTGGGTGGCAGTCACGAGCCCCGGCACGGAGATCGACGCGGCGGATCGCGGGCTGGGCAGCCTGGGACTGACGTTCGGTGGCATCTCCGAGCAGGAGAAGAAGATCGCTGCGTACCGGCGCCGAATCCGGCAGTGCGACCCGGTGGGCGATTTCGTCAACGAACAGGTGAACACCGTAAACTTCCTCTACTGCCACGAAGACCTCGACACCGGCGCGCGGACCGGACAGCGGCTCGCAGGCACGTTCAGCTACCTCGCCGCACAACTGCTGGCGGCGCGCGAGGCGTACCCGACGCGGTCGTACCCGTCGCAGGGGCTGCTGCCCCAATTGCGCCAGGAGTCGCAAAGCCCGGGTGAGGGGAACCGGATCCCGGAGGGCCTGTGCATTGGCGACCCCGGGCGGATCATCGACGTGGTGAAGCGGTGGGAGTCTGTCGGCGTCGACCGCATCAACTTCTTGCTGAACGCGGTAGAGACCGTGCCGCAGCACGAGGTCCTCGCGAGCTTGCGCCTGTTCGCCCGCGAGGTCATGCCCAAATTCGCGCCGGCAGAGGCGAGTGCCGGGACGGCCGCGCGCTGATATTGGACAGCCCGCACCGCGCGGGAGGAGGAGCGCAGATGTGGTGGCAAGATCTGCTCTGGGGTTACTGGAACGGCATCACCGCGGTGATCGTCCTCATCGCGCACCTGTTCGGCGCCTGGAACCGATTCCCTTTCTACAACGTCGTGCGGAGTGGGAACTGGTACGACGTCGGCTTCATCCTCGGAGCGGGCTCGCCTCTGCTGGGCGCCGCCGGACGATCGCAGGGGCGCCGCAGATGACCGTCACATGCGGCGGGCCAGCCAGCGCGCAGCGATCGCAGAACTGATGCCGATCTCGGGGACGCTCGACGTCGCAACGCTGCTCGAAGACGCGCCGGTGATGGACGGGTACGGCGCCGAGCCGTGGGCGATCGCAGGTGTCGAGACCTTGCAGGTAGCATTCGAGATCGACGAGCGCGCGATGCCGGGACCGCTGCCGCCAGCGCTCCATCCGACGATCCCGCCGACGTTGATGATCAGCGTGACCCGTTATCCCGAGAGCCCAGTAGGTCCGTTCACGCTGGCTCAGGCGCGTCTCGGTTGCCGCGCCGCTGCGTTGCCTCGCGGATTCCTGCTGCGCGCGTGCGTCGATAGCCAGATGGCAGCGGACGCGCTCGGCCACAACTGGGGCTACCGGTGTGCCGTCGGCGTTGTGCGCGTCCAGCGATACCACGATCGGATCACGGGCAGCGCGCACACCGACGGCGTGGAGATCCTGCGCGCATCGCTCATCGACCCAACGCCGATCTCCGGGGGCGACATCCAGTACGTCGCCAACATGAACCTTGCGCGCGTCCGCGGTGAGGACGGCGGCGCGCTGATCCAAGTCGATCCGGAGTACACGTTCCACCGCGCTGAGCGGGGCCGGCCGGAGTTGACGGCATTCGACCGCGCCGCGTGGCGGGCGGACGGCGTCGATCCCGTCTGGCCGATCGTCGCATCGTTCACAACGTGCGACAGCGGGTTTCCGCGCATCCGGTTCGTGCTGGACCCGCTGCGCCCCGCCGTCGCCGGCACGCGACGCGTCGACGGGGGCTGACCCGGCCGGCGAGGCGGCGACGGCCCTTAGAGCGCCAGCATCTCCGCGAGGTCGAACGCATTGCCGATGCTCGGCGTCACGGATGTGACGCTCAGCTCCGCTCCCAGACGCTTCGCCAGAGCCGCCGACGCCTCGGGCTCGCCATGCGTGACGAACGCGATCTTCGGCGGCACGGATGCCGTCCGGAGCCATCGCATCAACTCGCCGGCATCGGCATGGGCGGAGAGGCTCGCCACTGACAGCACTCTCGCGGCGATGGCGACGTCGCGGCCGTGCATGCGCAGGGTGCGCGCGCCGCTCAGCAGTGCTCGTCCGCGCGTCCCCGCCGCCTGGTAGCCTACTAGTACGATCAGATTCTTCGGGTCAGGCGCAAGACGTTCGAGATGGTGGAGCACCCGACCGCCCGTAAGCATGCCGCTGGACGAGATGATGATGCGCGGGCCGCTCATACGGTTCAGGGCTTTCGACTCGTCGACCGTGCGGTGGAAACGCACGTTCGGCGGCAGCAGAGGATCGGGGCCGCCGTCGCCAACGCCCGGGTCGAGATCGCCGCGGCCGGCGTACTTCTCATAGATCCGCGTAATCTCGACGGCCATCGGGCTATCCACGTGAACAGGTACCTGCGGCACGTCGCCGGCAGCCATGAATTCACCAAGCATCAGGGTCACCATCTGCGTCCGCGCGAGCGCAAAGGAGGGAATGAGGATCGTGCCGCCTGCTCGCAGCGTCTCCGCGAAGGGGCGGCGGACCTCCTCGAGGAGCGGCGTAGGATCGTGCAGCCGGTCGCCGTACGTGGATTCCACGACGAGGACGTCGCACGCCGGCAGCGGGTCAGGATCGCGGTGCAGCGGCTGGGCGTATCGGCCGACGTCGCCGCTAAAGACGATGCGCACGATCCCAGCGCCACGCGCAACCTCGAGCTCGACGAACGCCGACCCGAGGACGTGCCCGGCCTCGTGCAGGCGCGCTCGAAGCCCGTGGCCCAGCACTTTCCACGTACCGTAGTCCAGCGGTTCGAAGCGGCGCATCGCTTGCCGAACATCGTGCGCGGTGTACAGCGGCATCGCAGGCGCGTGCTTACTGAAGCCGTGCCTGTTCGCGTGCGCTGCATCCTCCTCCTGCAGTTTCGCGGCGTCCAGCAGCAACACCTCGGCCAACTCGACCGTCGGAGGCGTTGTGAAGATCGTCCTGGCGAAGCCTTCCCGCACCACGCGCGGGATGTAGCCCGCGTGATCCATGTGCGCGTGGGTCAAGAGCAGTGCATCGAGGCTGCGCGGCTCGAATCCTGGCGCCTGCCAGTTACGGAGCCGCAGCTCTTTCAGGCCCTGGAACATCCCGCAATCCACCAGCACTCGCTTCCCGGCGGCCATGAGCAGGTGACGCGATCCCGTCACCGTGCCGGCACCGCCGTGGAAGGAAAGTGTCAAAGCGGACGGGTCGACGTCGTTCACGGCGCTCTCCTGCCGGTCCGATGTTTGTGACACTACGAGAGCACGAGCTCGGCGACCTGGCGGAGCATGTGCGGCGGCCCGCCGACCAGCATCGTCGTCAGCACGGTGCTCTTCCAGGCGTGCAGCTCGTCGCGGATCTTCTCGATCGGGCCAATGAGCGCCGTATCTTCCACCATCTGGCGCGGCACCGCAGCGATCGCGTCGCGCTTGTTGCCCTCCAGGTAGAGCTTCTGGATGTGGTTGCACTCCTCCTCGTAGCCCAGACGCGCCAACACGTCGAAGTGGAAGTTCGTGCCCTTCGCACCCATGCCGCCGACATAGAGCGCGAGGTTCGGCCGCAGCAAGTCTGCCGCGGCGTCGATGTCCTTGTTGACGATCACCGTCACCATCGACGCCACTTCGAAGTCGCCCGGTGGGCGCCGCGCGCCATCGCGCGCGAACCCCTCGGCGAGCGCTCGGCGGTAGAACGCGTCGCTCTTTGGCGAGAAGAAGAGCGGTAGCCAGCCGTCGGCGATCTCCGCGGCCAGCGCCACGTTCTTCGGACCCTCCGCGGCGAGGTAGATCGGGATATCGGCCCGCAAGGGATGCACCGTGGACTTCAGCGCCTTGCCGAGCCCGGTGCCGCCCGCGTACGGCAGCGAGTAGTGATGCCCGTGAAACTCCACCGGCCTCTCCCGCGCGAGGATCCCCCGGATGATCTGGACGTACTCTCTCGTGCGTTCCAGCGGCTTCGGGTAGGGCTGGCCGTACCAGCCCTCGACCACCTGTGGGCCGGACGCGCCCAGTCCCAGGATGAATCGGCCGCCGGACAGGTGGTCCAACGTGATCGCCGCCATCGCCATCGCTGCGGGCGTACGTGCTGATATCTGGGCGATGGACGTGCCTAACTTTATCCGCGAAGTCTTAGCACCCCACCAGGCCAACGGAGACAGCGCGTCAGAGCCGTATGCCTCCGCGGCCCACAGGGAGTCGAAGCCGAGTTCTTCCGCGACGGCGATCTGCTCAGCGGCTCCCGCCGGCGGGCCGCTGCTCCAGTAGCCCGTGCTCAGTCCGAGTTTCATGGGTATCTGACCTGCTTTCTCGTGAAGGTCGTGCGTGTCAGCATGAGCGTACAGCAGCGCCACGGCTGCGGGAACGCGAGCATCGGAAGGGGCGATGACGATGCAGCTGCGACAGCTAGGACGAACAGGCATCCGGGTACCACCGCTGTGCCTCGGCACGATGACGTTCGGCCTCCAGTGCGACGAGGCAACGTCCTTCGCGATCCTCGACCGTGCGCTGGATGGGGGCGTTGACTTCATCGACACGGCGGACGTGTACCCCCTGGGCGGCGACCACACGAGCGCCGGGCGGACCGAAGAGATCATCGGCCGTTGGCTCAAGGCGCGAGGGCACCGCGAGCGCGTCGTCCTGGCGACAAAGTGTGCTGGCGCGACGGGACCCGGCAGCAACGATGCCGGGCTTTCGCGATATCACATCCAGCGCGCGGTGGAGGCGAGTTTGCGCCGCCTCCAGACCGATGTCATCGACCTGTACCAGGTGCACGCGTTCGATCCGACGACTCCTGTCGACGAGACCCTGCGGGCACTCGACGACCTCGTGCGGGCAGGCAAGGTCCGGTACGTGGGCTGCTCGAACTACCCGGCGTGGCGGCTGTCTGAGGCGATGGCGGCGAGCGAGCGGCTGGGCCTCGCTCGCTACGAGACGCTGCAGCCGCGATACAACCTCCTCTATCGCGAGATCGAGACAGAGCTGCTCCCCATGGCCCGCGCGCAGGGCATGGGCGTCATCGTCTACAATCCGCTCGCCGGCGGATTCCTCTCGGGAAAGTATCGCCAGGGCGAGCAGCCGCGCACTGGAACGCGGTTTACGCTGGGCACGGCGGGTCGGCGCTACCAGCAGCGTTACTGGGACGACGCGCAGTTCGAGGCGGTCGCACGACTGGCCGAGTCCGTGCTGCAGCGCGAGCAGAACATGGCGTCGGTAGCGGTGGCGTGGGCGATCGCGCGATCGGGGATCACCTCTGCAATCATCGGGGCGAGCAGGGCCGAACAGCTCACAGACACGCTTGCGGCAGCCGAACTGCAACTCGACGAAGAACTGAACGCAGCGTGCGACGCGGTATGGTGGGCATTGCCGCGGAGGCCGGTGCTCGAAGGGTACCGGTAACGGGTGGCACCACTCGGAGCGACGGATGCGGGCAGATGGCGAAGATCACCTCTCCGTGCGATGATGGTTCAAATGCCCGGCACTGGCGGGCCGGCGCGGGATGGTCGGGACGGTAGCCCCGTACGCGAGGACGGAGAGAGCGGCGTGGATTCGAGTCACGACGGGCGCCGGATGTTGATTGTCTCCGATACGCTTCCGCCGGATCCGAACGGCGTCGCGCTGATCGCGTTGCGGACAGCGGAGATCCTGGCCGCGCGGCACCAGGTCACGCTCATCGGGCCGCGTGGCGCGTTCGTGCCACCGGCGATTGAGTATCGCGGCGTGGCTCGCCTGCCAGTGGGGACGGCCGATTTCCAGATGACGCGGCCGGCGATCCGCCGCGTGGCGGTGGCGGTGCGGGAGGCGTCCGGGGTGGTGGTGCATACACTGGGGCCGCTCGGCTGGGCCGCGCTTCACTACGCGGGCCGATACCGGAAACAGAGCACGCTGTTCCTCCACAACGACCTGCCGTTGTTGATGCGGCACAACCTGCCTGTCACCCCCGCTACGCCGGCCGTCGAGTGGGTGGCGCGGCGGGTCGAGGCGTGGGCTGTGCGCCGCGCGACGCGAGTGATCGCGCCGTGGAATCGCCCCGGCGCGACGTTCGAGGTCCTTCGGCTTGCGCCGCCCCGCTACGAGACGGGGTGGCAGGCACCAGCGAGCGACGGCGCCGTGACGGTCGCCTACCACGGCCGCGTCTCGCGCGAGAAAGCCGTGGACGCGACGGTGCGAGCGATGGCGATGGCGGACCCGCAGCACGAACGCTTGCGGCTGCGGATCATCGGCGATGGCAGTCAGCTCGCGGCGACGCTGGCACTCGCACATTCACTCGGTGTGCCGGCGGAGCACGTACCCTGGTGCACGGACCCGCGCGAGGCGCTCCTTGGCGCGCAGATCTACGTGACGGCATCGCGGACGGAGACGTACTCGATGACAACGCTCGAGGCGATCGGCTGCGGCATGCCACTCATCGCGCGGGGCGTCGGCCGCATCCCCACGTACGTGACGCACAACGTGAACGGGCTGCTGTTCCACGCCGACGAAGAGCTGCCATCGATGCTCAAGCTGCTCGCGGACGACCCGACGGTCCGGGACCGGCTCGGGCGGACGGCGCAAGAGACGTCGTCGCACCGGTCGCTCTGGGAGCAGTTCGCTGACGCGTCTTGCGGGGCCGTGGCCGCCGGTGCGCGCTAGGGCAATCTGGTCGGTACACGACGTTTCCGCGGAATCGTTCGAGCGGGCGCGGCATCTCATCGCGGCGATCGAGGCGGCGGGGATCGCACCATTGTGCATCCTCATCGTACCACATGGCGCCTGGACGGAGGGGCAGCGGAGCACGCTGCGCGATTGGGAGCGCGCCGGCCACGTCCTGGGCCTGCACGGCTGGTCACATCGTGCGACGCCGCCCCAAACGCTGTATCACCGGGCGCATGCGGCCATCCTTTCGCGCGACACGGCCGAGCACCTGGGGCTGGACGCCCGCGCAGTCGCCGATCTGATCAACCGCGGCGTGCGCTGGTTCGCCGACGCGGGCCTGGCAGCGCCGCAGCTTTATGTGCCGCCGGCGTGGGCGCTGGGCGCGCTGCGCTCTGAGTCGTTGCCGGCTCCTCCGTTTCGGTGGATCGAGACGTTGACGGGGATCC
>DASQHL010000075.1:0-3048 GCA_035632115.1 Dehalococcoidia bacterium
TCGTTGGGTTCGCCCGCTACCACAGCCGCCACGGGCCGCGTAATCCACGCCGTCGTCGTCGATGACGATGAGCGCCTGCTCGGCGTGATCAAGCGCGGACTGCGCCTGCACGGCTTCGATGTCACGACCTTCGCTGACCCCCAGGCTGCCCTCGATCACCTTGAGAGCCGTCCGCCCGACGTCGTGGTGCTTGATGTCATGATGCCCGACATCGACGGCGTCTCCCTCTGTCGCCGCCTCCGCCAGACCCAGTCCGTCCCCATCCTCATGCTCTCCGCTCGCGACACGGTGCCGGACCGCATCCTGGGCCTGGAGTCAGGCGCCGACGACTACGTGACGAAACCGTTCGAGATCGCCGAGCTCGCCGCCCGCCTCCGCGCCCTCATGCGCCGCGCCGAGCGAGATGCCCCGGCCGAAGAGCGCCTCGTCTACGACGATATCGTGCTCGACGCGCGCCGCCACGAAGTCACCCGCGACGGCGATCCCCTCACGCTCACGCCCATTGAGTACCGACTGCTCGAATACTTTATGCGCCATCCCGAGGCCGTGCTCACCCGGGAAGCTGTGCTCCTGAACGTCTGGGGCTACCAGGGTGGCGAATCGAACTACCTCGATGTCCATATGGGCCACCTCCGCGAGAAGCTTGAAGCCAATGGCCGCTCCCGCATCATTCAGACGGTGCGCGCCTTTGGCTACGCGCTCCGAAAGCAGTAGCGTGTCCCTCCGCATCCGCCTCACCCTCGTCTACAGCCTCCTCTTCGCCGCCCTCATCGCCGCCTTCGGCGTCATCGTCTACCTCCAGACTTCCACGCGCCTCTACTCGTCCGTCGACGACACCCTCAGCCTCCGCGCCGAGCGCATCGTCTCGGAGAGCAAGGACGCCGCCGGTGCCGCCAACGCCCTCGCCGCTGACCAGAACGTCCTCGACGAGATCGCCACTCCCGGCGTCTACGTCGAGATCCTCAACGCCGATGGCACCACCTACGCGCGGTCGAGCAACCTCGCCCAGCCCCTCCCCGTCCGCACACGGCGCGTCGGCGTCAATGCGGGCGTCGTCATCGAGACCCACCACACCAGCAACGGAGAGCGCGTCCGCGTCCTCTATGAGGACATCCCCCCCGGTGCCTTCCCCACGGGCGGCCGCATCCTCGTCGCGCGCTCCCTCCACCCAACCGACGCCGCCCTCGATCGCATCCGCGTGATCCTCATCGGCGGCGGCATCGTCTTCCTGATCGTCGCCAACGCCCTCGCCTACGTCGTCGCCGCGCCTGCCCTCCGCCCCCTCCGCCAGGTCGCCCGTACCGCATCGGAAATCGAAGCCACCGCCGACTTCTCTCGCCGCATCCCCGGCGAGAGCCAACCCGGCGAGGTCGGCGAGCTCGTCCGCACCCTCAACGACCTCATCGCCAAAGTCGAGAACACGCTCAGCGCCCACCGCTCGTTCCTCGCCGATTCCTCGCACGAGCTCCGCCGGCCACTCGCCGTCCTCCGCGGCAATCTGGAGGTGCTCGCCAGCGGTGCCCTCCCCGCGGAGGAGCGCGAGCAAGTCATCGCCGAAACCGAAGCCGAGTCCCGCCGCATGAGCCGCATCCTAGCCGACCTCCTCCTCCTCTCGCAGGTCGATGCGCGCCTCATCCTCCAGATGCGCACCATCGACCTCGGCGACCTCCTCAAGAGCGTCGCTGAACACGAACGCCAGCGCTTTCCTACCCGCCAGATCGATGTCGACGTGCCCGCTGAGCGGCTGCGCGTCGAAGCCGATGAACAGCGCGTCCGCCAGCTCCTCGAGAACCTGCTGGAAAACGCCGCCCGCTACTCCGATGCCGGTAAGCCCATACGCGTACGCTGTGGGCGCAACGGCCGCTTCGCGCTCGCGGAGGTGCGCGACGAGGGCCCCGGCATGAGTGATGAGGAGGTCCGCCACGCCTTCGAGCGGTTCTTCCGCGGCAGCCGCGGACGCCGCACCCACGCCGATGGCAGCGGCCTCGGCCTCGCCATCGTCCAGCACATCGCCGAAGCGCACGGCGGCGGCGTCGCACTCACGTCCTCGCCCGGTGGGACCTCCGTCCGGATCGAGCTCCCTCTAGCGAACACGTAGTCCATAGCCGTTCTTTAGAACGCCTTCATCAAACCTTCACGCCTTGCCCGCTAGGCTCATTTGCGGAGAGGTGTTGGATGAGAGTGCCCCCGGCCAAGATTCATATCCCCGAGGAAGACCGCCGCGAGATCCTCGCTCAAATTGATGCCTGCCTGGCAACCGGCCAGCTGACGCTCGGTAAGCACGGAGCTGCATTTGAGGACGCATTCACGCGTACAGCCGGCACCTCGCACGCCATCGCTGTGAGTAGCGGCACCAGCGCGCTCGAGATCATCTTCCGCGCCGTCGGCGTGGCCGGTGGCGAGGTCATCGTCCCCACGAACACCTTCTTCGCCACCCCCGCGGCCGTCCTCCACGCGGGAGGTGCCGTGCGCTTCGCCGAGTGCGATCCCGACACCTACGCCATCGACATTGACCACGCGCGCTCGCTCATCGGCCCCGCGACTCGTGCCGTCGTTGTCGTGCACATCGGCGGCGTCATCACGCCCCGCATCGGCGAACTGCAACAGATCTGTGCCGCAGCCGGCATCCCGCTCATCGAAGATGCGGCCCACGCCCACGGCAGCACCCTTGACGGGCGTCCGGCCGGCAGCTTCGGGCTCGCCGCTGCGTTCTCCTTCTATCCCACGAAGGTGATCACGGCTGGCGAGGGTGGCATGATCGCCACTGGCGATGCGCATCTTGCCGAAGAAGCCCGCATCTACCGCGACCAGGGGAAGGCGGGCTTTACCTCCAACTTCCATACGCGCCTGGGCAACAACTGGCGCCTCAGCGAACCGCACGCCATCATCGGCGCCTCGCAGCTGAAACGCCTCCCGGAGTTCATCGCCGCCCGCCGCCGCATCGCCTCCATCTACGATCGCTCACTCCCGGCGCTCGGCATCACGCCGCTCGCAGTCCCCGCCTCCGTCGTCAGCAACTACTACAAGTACATCGCCATGCCGCCCGCC
>DASQHL010000076.1:0-7919 GCA_035632115.1 Dehalococcoidia bacterium
GCCCCGCGTGCGCCCAGCGCCGGAACGCCGCCGATGGCATCGCGTGGAGCACCTCCGGCGATACCCGGAAGTAGTCCACCGCCGCCTCCCACGACCGCAGCGAGTGCGCCGCCAGCTCCGCGCCCTCCTCCGACCACGTCCGGAAGTCCGACTCGGAGAGCACCGGCAAGAGCACCGCGGCCGCGCCACGGTACTCCGCCGCCAGCGTGGGCGAATGCGCCTCGAGCTTGCGCTCGATCGTGTCGAGGAACTGCTGGTCGATGGTCACTCCTGAGTATAGCGAGTGGCGGTTGGACTCGAAGGCCGCATCCGCCGGCTACGGGACGACGCCTACGAACCCGCTCACCGCCTCGGCCGCCACCTGTCGGTCCGACCCGTCGAGCCCGACCGCGAACAGGTGATTGTTCGACACCACCTCACCGCGGAAGTCGTCGCCGCGCCCGATGAAGTACAGCCCGCGGAAATCCGGCCACCACCGAGACGGCGCGTGGCTCCAGCCGCCCGTGTTGAACGTCTTCGATGCCCGACTTGAGTCGGTGGCGGCGGCCGTGAGTCGCCCCTCACCGCCGGCCGGTGTGCCTTCCGTCCACGACACGGCGACGTACTTGCCGTCTGGCGACCACCCAGCGAGGCCGACTGCGCCGGACGGGAACTCGCCCGCATACGACAACGCCGAACCGTCTGCTCGCGCGATCGCCAGGCGCGTGACGCCGCCGTCGACCATCAGGAACGCGAGGCGCCGTCCATCCGGCGACCAGGCCAGCGTCCTCGGCGGGTCCTTCTTGTTCGAATCGGCCAGCGCGGTGAAGCCCGCTCCGTCTAGGCGCGACACCACCACCTGCAGCTCGAAGTTGACGTACGCGAGGAGTGCGCCATCCGGAGAGAGGGCATACGCGGGATATGCAGCGTCGAGGTGAACGGCTGACGTCGACTGCGGGGAACGGGGGTCGACGGCATACAGCGTGCCCCAAGTCGGTTTGCCGCCGATGATGATGCCGAGGACGTAGAACCGGCTGCTGTCCGGTGCCCACATCACGCCCGAGATTGCTGGGACGTTCGGAAGGGCGACGGCGCCGGAGCCGTCCCCGCGCGCGAGGTAGATCCGGTCAGGTGCCCGGCCGGATTCGCTGCTGGAGCAGTCGCACCAGGTGAGCCAGCGGCCATCGGGTGACCAACCCACACTGTCGCCCGGGCCGAGCACTGCGACACCTGGTGTTCCCAGGTGAGTCACACAGACCGTCCAACTCACGCCGCCTTGGCCGCGGCACAGGCCGGCCACGCGTCTGCGGTCTGGCGCGATGGCGCCAGCGATGATCGGCACCTTCTCAGCGATGACGCGAGAGCCGCCGTCAAGGCTTACGGCCAAGATCTCGCCCGCATCGCTGGTCACGAGTACATCGCCGCTGCCAACTGGCGGTGACGCTGTCGCGACCGGTGGCGCCGTCGCAGGGCGTCCGTCAACCGGCGGCTTCGAAGGCCCCGCACCGCTCCGGCACCCGGAGACGGTCGCGATCGCTGTCAGCACCAAAGCAGCAAGAGGCCAGCGCATACCGCACGACATCGAGCGCAACCTAACACGATCCTCGTGACCGCATCCCCACGCGCGCCCGACGCGACGTCACCGTTTGGCCGCCGAGCCCCTATCCCGGCGTCCAGAAGTTCGTATTCGCCGGCGGCGCTTCACTCCCCGGCCGCCGCTCGCCCCGCCCACCCCCGGGGATGATCGATGGGTCCACCGCCGCCCGCGTCGGATCCTGGAAGTCCCCGAACACCACCTCGTCGGTCTGCGTGTCCAGCACCGCGTACGAAAGCTGGAACGCGTTCCGCGCGTCCCGCGCCTCGCCCGCCGAGCCGGGGTTGATCACCAGCACCCGGCCGACCCGCTCCGCCATCTGGTAGTGCGTGTGCCCGAGGATCACGTAGTCCGCATCCAGCGTGCCCAGCCGGGAGAGGCTCGCGCTGTTCGGGTAGATGTACTCGTTGTGCGGCTCGAAGGGGCTGCCGTGCACCATCAGCAACTTCTTGCCGCCGACGGTCGCCTCGAGCCGTGACGCCTGCCCCGCCATGTACGCCAGCTCGTCCCGCCGCACCCAGTCCGCCGCGCGCGCGCGCTCGCCCCACTTGCCCAGCAGCACATCCTCGTGGTTGCCGAGGATATATCGCGCGCCCCGCTCCCGCAGCAGCTCCATCACCTCGTTGGAGAAGCGGAACTGGTACACGGCGTCGCCAGCGCACAGCAACTCGTCGACCTCGCCCATCCGCCCGAGTGCGATCTGGAGCGCCGCGTCGTTGCAGTGGACGTCCGCGATGATGCCGATGCGCATGCCCATAGCATAGTGCTGCGCGCACGTCCCCGGCTCCCCCCGGCTCGGCGTTATGGCCCCGCGTTCGACCACGGCTGCGTGCCGGTCAGCGTGCCGTCAAGCGGGCCGATGCGGTTCGCCACCCCGGTGTTCACCACCGCGCCCCCGGCAACGTTCGCGAAGACGTTCCGCGTCACCGTGTTCACACTTCCGCTGAGCGCAACTCCCGGACCTACGTTCGTGCCTTGGAAGGTGTTATCCACCAGCACGTCAAACGCTCCGCTCACCGTAGCGCCATCGTTCGTGCTGCTGTCGACCACGCAGCGCCGCAAGGTCACGTTGTTCGCCTGGATGTTGACCCCTAGCGTGTTTTCGGTGACCACACAGTCCTCGATCAGTCCGCCCAGGTACAGGAAGCCTTGGTCGGTGATCCTGATCCCCGTCCCGTTGGTCCGCTGCACGGTGACCCGCTGTATCACGGTGCCGGAGTCGGCCCGGATCCCCGCCGCGCCGCTGTCTGTCACCAGCAGGTCTTCGAAGCGGCTCTGCGTCGCATAGCCCGTCACGTTGCCGTTCGCCTGGATGCCGGTACTCCAGCGTCGCAGCGTCCCGTTGCGCACCGTCAGGTTCGAGATGACGGCCGCGACGTCGATGCCGTGGCCGCAGCATGCCCCGTTCAGACCGTCCAGCGTGAAGCCGTTCAGGTCAATCGTCACGTCGCTCGCAGTGACCTGGATGGCGCTCGTCGATCCCGAGTTCACGCCGAGGTTGCGCGTCAGGAAGTACGACCCCGGCGTGCTGATCACGATCGGCCACGTCAGGCCGTCCCAGCCAACGGGCGGGATCGGGCTGCGGGGCGCCACCTGCGGCAGCGTCGGCCCGGGAGCGCTCGGCGGGTCGAGCGGCCCCGCCGACGCCCGTTGCGCCAGGATCGCGATGATTGCGGCCGCCATCAGGACCAGCAGCATGAGCAAGAGTGTGTTCAGGCGGTTGAAAAACGTGGGCATGATCGCACCTCCGTACCCCGGTGAAGTAAGCAGAGGTTACACCCCCGCGGCCCGCTCGGTCGTCAACTTTGGAGTTCTCTCACGCTCCGGTGGCGTCGGTTCGCGCCACGTAATCTACGGCGTGCTCGTCGCGGCGGGGCTCGCAGCCGTTGCCGTCGCGGTCAGCTTCGGTGTAGCTGTCGGCGCGGGCGTGTCGGTGGCGGCGGGCGTGTTGGTAGGCGGCGGCGTGTCGGTGGGTGCCGGCGTGTCCGTGGGTGCCGGGGTCGCGCTCACAACCGCCGTCGGTGTCGGCGTGTACGTCGGCCGGGGCGTCGGCGTGCGTGTGGGCCGCGGCGTCATGCTCGGCTCTGGGGTCGGCGTAACGGCGTCGGTCGGCACGGCGCTCTCGGTCGCCGCCGCCGGCGGCCCGGCAGGCGTCGGCGTCGCGTTGCGGTCGCCCTCGGTGAGCGACGGGTCTGCCGGCGTCGCCACCGGGTCGAACACGCGCGGGTCGTGGTGCGGCGTCAGCGCGAAGATCAGCGGCCGCCCGTGCCCGACGTTGTCAGAAACGTACGACGCGCCCTCGCGCGGCACCCCGCCGCCGCTGGCGATGTCGTCGAAGGCGATCGGCAGCGACTGCGTGAAGTAGTGCCCCAGATCCGTTCGCTGCACCTGGAAGTGCAGGTGCGGTGCCGGTTCCTTGAGATCGTTCGAGCACGTCAGCCCCGTCTCGCCGGACACCGCGATCGCCTGCCCCTGCTCCACGATCTGGCCCGGCGTTACCAGCACCGCCGCCGGCGCCAGGTGCAGGTACAGCCCGGACGTGCCGTCGCCGTGGTCGATGAGGACGTAGTTCGCGTCGTCGGCAAAGCTTGCGTTGCAGCCGCCGGCCGTGGAGTCTTGCCGTACCATGACGACCCGCCCACCCCGTGCCGCGACGACGATGTCATAGTTCAGGTCGAAGTCGAACGCGTAGGCGCTCAGGCCGTTGTGCGTGAGGCTCGTCTCCTCGCCCTGCGTGACCGTGTGCGTCGTGCCGCCGATCCACGGCAGCACGTACCCCGGCGGCGCCGGGTACGGCGGCACGTCGTCGTGCACGCTCCCGGGCAGCCCGAACGTAGGCACGATCGCGCCGATCAGCGAGAACGAGAAGACGAAGATCGACGCGAGAAACGGCACGGGCCGGCGGCCTCCACGAACGTGCGTCCGTCAGTACAACAAACCGATGGCGGTGCGGGGCTGTTGCACTGTACATGGGGGAGGTGGGGGGATCCTAACCTCGATGCACAGTAACGGGATGGGTGGACTCGAATGTGCTCGTCAAGACGCGCCTTCGCGTGCCCTCCCGCGAGGCCATCGAGTGTCTCAGCGGTTCGCGCTCACGGAACCTCGACGCCTGCGAGCACGCGCCGCACGATCTCGTCCGGCGTGACCTCTTCGGCCTCCGCCTCGTACGTCAGCGCAATCCGGTGGCGCAGCACCTCCGTCGCCATCGCCTTCACGTCGTCCGGCTCGACGTGCCCGCGCCCGTGGACGAAGGCGTGGGCCCGCGCTGCCTGCGCCAGGAAGACGCTCGCGCGCGGCGACGCGCCGTACGCGATCAGCGGCTTCAGTGCCCCCAGGCGATAGGACTCCGGCTCCCGCGTCGCGAAGACGAGATGCACAATGTAGTCGCGCAGCCGTCCGTCCATGTGCACCTCGGCCAGCGCCTGCGACGCCATCACGATCGTCTCCGGCGTGGCTACCCGCTCGATCCGTGGCGCTGCGTCGGGCACGACGTACCGGTCCAGGATGCGCTTCTCGTCGTCGCGCGACGGGTACCCGACGTGGACTTTCAGCATGAAGCGGTCGAGCTGCGCTTCCGGCAACGGGTACGTGCCCTCGTGCTCGATCGGGTTCTGTGTCGCCAGCACCATGAACGGGTCGCCCAGTGGAAACGTGGCGCCGCCGATCGTCACTTGCCGCTCCTGCATCGCCTCTAGCAGCGCCGCCTGCACCTTTGCCGGCGCTCGGTTGATCTCATCCGCGAGCACGAGGTTGGCGAACACCGGACCCTTGCGCACGTGGAACTGCGCGTCCTGCGGGTTGTAGATCGTCGTGCCGATGACGTCCGCCGGGAGCATGTCTGGCGTGAACTGGATCCGCACCGAGGACGCGTCGATCGCCCGCGCCAGCGTCGTGACTGTAAGCGTCTTCGCGAGGCCCGGCACCCCTTCGATGAGGATGTGCCCCCGGCACAGCATCGTCATGATCAGCCGCTCGACCAGCGCCTGTTGGCCGACGATCACCTTCGCGACCTCGGCCCGCACGCCCTCGACGAAGGCGCTCTGCGCCCTCACGCGCTCGTTGATCGCGGCGAGATCGACGGTCAGCGTGGACCTCCCCCGTTCCGGCTATCGGTTGCTTCCCGCCAGTCTAGCGGACGCCGCCTGGTTCCTTGGACGGGCCCGCACTGCAATCATTTCGTGACATTCGGCCGTTGTGCGGCGCTCCCGCCCCTCACGATACTGAGAACGAGATGGCTGCCCGAACGCTCGCCGTTGCACTGCGGCATCGCGGCGCCGTCACCGGCGCCCTGGTGGCGGTCCTGCTCGTGAATGTGCTGGTCGTCGCCCGGCTGCAGCCGGACAACGCCTTCGGCGGCAGCCTGCCGCTCGCGGCGCACTGCCAGGGCGGCGGCCCCGGCTGCGCTGAGCAGCCCCTGATTCCGCCGCCCGTCGGCGGCCTCCCACACTTCGATGTCCCGCCCCCGCCCGCGTTCGGCCACATGGTGCTCGTCGCGCCGCCGCTCCCCGCCGCCGCGCTCGAGGCGCCACCGCTAATCCTCGAGCCTCCTCCGAGACCTGCCGCGATCTGACAGCGCGGGCGACGTGCGCCCGCGAACCGCGACGCGGCGGCCTGCCGCGCCGCCTGATCGGCAGTGTCTCAGCTCGGAGGAGTGATCATGTCCGCAACCTCACGTGCAGTCCGCAAACCATCGCGCCGCGCACCGCGCCGCATCTGGATCGTCGCCAGCTTCGCACTGATCGCCGTCGCGGCGGTCGTCGTCCTCGCCGTCGTTCAGTCGGCCGGCAGCGGCACGGCGACCCTGCCGCCCCGCGTCGCGACCGGCAGCGGCCGCGTGCTGGGCAGCGCCGCCGCCCCCGTCACCATCGTCGAGTACGCCGACTTCCAGTGCCCCGTCTGCAAGCGCGCCGAGACGACCATCATCCCGCAGATCGAGAAGGACTACATCCAGACCGGCAAGGTGAAGCTCGAGTTCCGCATGTTCCCGTTCCTCGGACAGGAGTCCTTCGATGCCGCTCAGGCCGCCGAGGCCGCGCGCGACCAGGGCAAGTTCTGGCAGTACCACGACGCCCTCTTCAACGCCCAGGGCGTCGAGAACAGCGGCGCCTTCAGCTACGCGAATCTCGTGAAGCTGGCGCAACAGGTCGGCCTCGACGTGCCTCTGTTCGAGAAGACGCTGACGTCCAACACCCACCTCGCGGCGATCCAGCAGGAGCGCGACGCCGCGTCCGCCGCCGGCGTCAACTCCACGCCGACGTTTTTTATCGGCGGCCAGAAGATCGTCGGGCTGCAGCCATACGCCACCTTCCAGGCGGCGATCGATGCGGCACTGAAGAAGGCGGGCCAGTGAGCGGCCAGACGGTGCGCCGGCTGCTCCCCCTCGCCGGCGTGCTCGCGGCCGCCGGCCTGGGCATCGCCTCGTACCTCACCGCCGTGCACTACGCCGGCCAGCCGATCGCCTGTAGCGGAGTCGGCGACTGCGAATTGGTGAACAGCAGCCGCTACGCGGAGTTCGCCGGCGTGCCGGTCGCCCTCCTCGGCGGCGTCGCCTACATCGCGATCCTCGCGCTCGTCGCGGGCGCCTGGCTGCGGCGGGCGGCGCTCCTGCTCGCCGCTGCGTGGGCCGTCGCGCTGGCCGCCTTCGGCTTCTCGATGTACCTCACCTACATCGAGCTGCGCGTCCTGCACGCGGTCTGCGTCTACTGCGTGGCCTCCGCCGCCATCGTCACGACGCTGCTCGCGCTCCTCTCGGCGTCCGTCTGGCTGGCGAGAGCGGATGTGTTCGGCGAGCCGGACGCAGTCGTCGGACCGATGTAGTGGGAATCGTTTCTTGCCAAGGGCAGCTCGACCCCAACCGCCGATTGAGATGTCACCGTTTTCGAACGTTTGCCGGCCGACAGTCTGGTCGCGTGACGGCGCGGGAAACACATCCCCATTTCCCTTATGAGAATGCTTCTTCTCGCACGTCATTCGGTACCGGCGAGTCAGTCTTCTCGCGCGTCAGGCGTGTCGTACCCGGTAATGACACTCGGTCGAGGCTTGCCGCGCCAATTCACCACGGCCTCTACCGCTCGCAGCCAGTCTCCCCAGTCGCCTTGGTCTCCAAGAATAGGCGTCTCCGACTTGTCCATGTGCGAGTACTGTATCTCGTCCAGAAGTTCGGCAATTTGAATCCTATTGCTCTGGCGGGTGCACTCCCGGAGGAACAGAATCATCGCGTCGAACGCTTCAAGCTCGTCGAGTTGGTGACGATGCACGTGCTCCTCCTACCGGACTGGGTGCTGTTGCGACATCGCATCAGGGCGGTTGCGTCAGCGTTGGACCCTGGCCTTTCATCCGCTAT
>DASQHL010000077.1:0-17280 GCA_035632115.1 Dehalococcoidia bacterium
GCCTGAACCGCCGTTAATCGCACGAACCACGTGAGGCCGGATCGCGCGATCCGGCCTCAACGCTTCTCCGGTGGCCGTACGCTGCCTACCTGCGCGAGCGCGCCGCGGCGACACGGCGGGCCGGCTGCCGCCCGGTTGGCCGCGTCGTGCTCTTGGGCCCCGCCTTGCGAGTGCTCGGTGCGCGCTTCCCGCGACGTCCCGGCGCGGCGACGTTCGCGGCGGCCTCCAGCTTCTCCAGCCGGTCCTTCAGCGACCGGTTCTCCTCGCCGAGCTTGTCCATGTCCTCGCGGAGACGCCGCACCTCGTCGCCCTTGTCGGCGCCTTCGCTGATCCGCCGGATCGCCTCCCGCGCGCTGCGGATCACGCGGCCGTCCAGTTCGCGGTCGCGCGCGCGCTCCAGTTCGGCGATTGCGCGCGGCTCCTTCAGCTCCGCCAGCGCCGCGATCGCGTTCAGCCGCACCCGCAGCCACGCGTCCGGCAGCAGCTCCACCAGCCGGTCGAACGCCGCGTCCTTCGCCCGGTCGCTGAGCTGGCCGATGCGGCCCAGCGCGAACGTCGCGGCGCCGCGCACCGGATTCGAGTGCGACGGGCGCGTCCATTCGAGTGCGATCGGCAGTGCGCGCTCGTCTTTCAATTCGCAGAGCCCCGCCAGCGCCTGCGACCGGATCACGTCGGACTGCGACTCCTTCCCCATCGCGACCTCCGCCAGCACGTCGAATGCCCGCGGCGAGCGCGTCTGCCCCAGCGCCTGCGCCGCCGCCGCCTCCACGTAGTAGCTCGCATCGCCCGAGCGCAGCACGGCTTCCAGCGCCGCCGCGGCGGCCTCGTCGTGGCGGAACTGGCCCAGCGCCGCGACGACGCCGCGCCGCACCTTCGGGTGCTTCGCCTTCAAACACGCCAGCAGCGCATCGCGCGCCGCCGTCGTCCGCATGCTGCCCAGCGCCCGTGCCGCCTCATGCTGCACCGCCCAGAACGTATCGCGCTGCACCGCCTTCTTGAGCGCCGCCGTCGCTTCCGGTGTGCCCAGCTTCGCCAGCTCGCGCGCCGCGCCGATGCGGCCGGTGACGTCGTCGTCGTGCTCCAGCTGGTAGAGCAGCATGTCCTTCGGCCGCTTGAACTCCACCGTCTTGAGGAAGCTCTGCCCTGGATCGAACCGCACCATCTGCGGCTTGCCCGGCAGCGAGAAGAAGAAGTTGTGCACCCGCTCGCGCACCTCCACCGTGAAGGCGTGCGCCTTGCCGTCGACCGTGAAGTCGACCGCCACGGGCAGCCGGAAGACGGCGGCGTCCTTCTCGTCCTGCGTCTGCGTGACGTTGAGCTTTGCCTGCTTCGCCTTATCGTCCCACTCGAACGCCAGCCGGAACGCCGGGTGCCCCCCGCGGTACACGTACTCGTCGAACAGCCAGTCGATGTTGCGGCCGGTCGCCTCTTCGATGGCGCGCTGAAGGTCCGGCGTCGTAACGTTCGTGCTCCGGTGCTTCCCCACGTAATGGCGGATCGCCTTCCACCACAGGTCGTCTCCCAGGACGCTGCGGATCATGTGGAGGACCAGCGAGCCCTTCTCGTAGAGGTGGCGGTCGAACAGGTCGATGGGCTCGTGGTACACGTTGTGGACGATCGCGCGGCGGTAGCGGGCGGCATCCTCGCCCATGTAGATCTGCGCGTTCTGGAACAGCTCGTAGCGGAACTCGTCGACCCCCTTGTGATGCTCCGTGAACAACGCCTCGAAGTACGTCGCGAACCCCTCGTTCAGCCAGCCGTGCGCCCAGTCGCGGCACGTCAGCAGGTCGCCGAACCACTGGTGCGCCAGCTCGTGCGCCAGCAGGCCGTCTGAGTCCGCGTCCAGCGACGCGCGCTTGTCCAGCAGCGACGTATCGGTCAGCGTGGTCGCGCTGATGTTCTCCATGCCGCCAAAGATGAAATCGGCGACGAACGTCTGCGCGTAACGCGCGTACGGATACGTCACGCCGGTCTTCTCGCTGAAGAACCCCAGCATCTCCGGCGTCCTGCCCAGCGTGCGCTCGAGGTCCCTCTCTCGCCCGCGCGGGCCGTAGTACTGCACCGGGATGCCCTGCCATGCGTGCTGGATCGCCGCGAAGTCGCCGACGATCTGGCTCAGCAGGTAGGTCACGTGCGGGATCGCCTGGTACCAGTGGTACGTCCGCGTCCCCGCCTTCGCGTGCTCGGTCACACGCCGGAGCTCGCCGTTGCCGATGCTGATCATCGATGCCGGCACGGTCACGATGACCTCGCTCGTCTGCTGGTGGTTCGGGAAGTCGATGCACGGGTACCAGTGGCGCGAGTCTTCGTCCTGCCCCTGCGTCCACGCCTGCAACGGCTTGTCCGGGTGGTCGGCGTCCGGCGCCGTGAAATAGAGGCCGCGGCGCGGGCTGGCCGCATACGTGATCGCAATGTCCACCTGCGTTCCGGCCCTCCGGTCGCGTCCCAGGTGCACATGGAGGACAGGGTCGCTGTAGTCGAAGGCAACCGCTTTTCCCCCCGCCGAAACAGCGGAGATCGTCATCTCCGCCGCGTCGAAATCGATGGTGCGGACGCCGCTGTTGATCGCCCGCACCGTGTGCGTTGCCGTGCCGGCGATGTGCCGCCGCGCCGGGTCGATGCGGATCTCGAGTTTGATGTGCCGCACGTCCACGACGAGGTCGCGCGCGTAATGCGGCTGGTCGCCGCTCAGGGGGAACGCGCGGGGGCCGGCAAGCGCCCCCTGCGCCGTTGCTACGCCCGTCCGTTCCAGGAGATCAGTCACCGGCGCCTCCGTCTCGCCGCGCGCATCGGAAGGCATGCGGTGGCAGCGCTATCGTCCGATCGGGTCGCCGGTCATGGTATCCGCGCGTAAGCGCCGAAAAAAGGCGAGCATAGACATAACGCCGCGGCCGACACACCGGCGAGGCGGCGACCCGCTGCCGTATCAGCGGGCGCGCGGATTGTGAAGGGCGCCGCTGGCGATCGGCTCATCGATATAGAGATCGCCGTTGCGGATCTTGATGTTGAAGCCGCACTCGGGGTTCGTGCAGGCCCACGCCTTGAAATGGATCGCCGCGCCCTGGCTGCCGAAGTCTGACAGCGGGACGAGGTCCCCCAGCTTGCACTTCTGACACTTCGGGAAACCGGGAATGTCCATGCGCGCCACCTCCCCCACCCTTGCAGGCCGTCAGGCCGTCCTGGCCACCGCCGGCACCCCGGCGTAAAAGTGCCGCGAGTATAACAGCGCTGATTTAACAATTGCAACGGTCGGGAATTATCCCCTTGGCACACCCCTGAATCTGCCTTACTATGACAGTGTAAGGAGATCACACTATGCACGCCGAGTCAACACGCAAGGGTCAACTGCTCGCAGTCACGGACGGATCACTCACCGAAAGTGATGCTCGCGCCATGCTGGAGCGCATACGGTGGCCCAACGGCGTCGTCTGCCCGCTGGACAAGTGCGGCGGCTCCGAGCCCTACCGGATTGAGGTGAAGTCGGCTCGCCGCAAGAGCGGCGCGGCTGTGGGGCCGCGCCACCTGTTCAAGTGCAAGGTCTGTAAGCGCCAGTTCTCTGTCACCAAGGGGACGATCTTCGAGGACAGCAAGATCCCCCTGCGGACGTGGATAATGGTCATGTACCGCATGTGCTCATCGAAGAAGGGCTACGCGGCCTACCAGATTCACCGCGAATTCGGCATGAGCTACAAGAACGCCTGGTTCATGGCCCACCGCATCCGCTTCGCCATGCAAGACAAGAAGCCGACGAAGCTCAAGGGCGTGATCGAGGCCGATGAAACCTACGTGGGCGGCAAGCTCCGGGGCCACAAAGCATGGCGCAAGAAGGCGGGCATAACCGCTGGCGATGCTCAGAAGGCCGGACGCGACAAGAAGGCGATGGTGTTCGGGATACTGGAGCGCGGCGGCAAGGTTCGAGCGATGCCCATCAAGGGCGAGTTCACGCAGGCGTACGCGCTCGACACGCTGATGAGCAACATCGACGTAGAGAATTCAGCTCTGATAACCGATGAGCACCGTTTCTACCACCGGATGCGGAAGACGCTCCCGCACGGCGTCATCAAGCACGCTTCGGAGTACGTACGGGGCGACGTGCACACGCAAGGCATCGAAGGCTTCTGGGCCATCCTCAAGCGTGGACTCATCGGAACCTATCACCAGGTCGATGAAGGCTACTTGGGCCAGTACGTCAACGAGTTCGCATTCCGGCACAACACCCGGAAGATAAGCGACGCGGAGCGGTTCACCGCTTTGATGGGGAACGTTTCCGGGCGGCTGGACTGGTACCTTTCGGAGCCTTCGACGGAGTCCGCTTCTTAGCGGGCTTCTTCTTCTCAGGGTGCGCTTCGTCTTCGGGGTAGGAACCGGCGTCCATCGCCTTCTTCAAGGCTTCCTCAATGGTCATCCCGGAGAGAGAGATCGGTTTAAGGCGGTCCGCCATGTTACCGATGAGCCCTGAGCGCCAGCACGATTGCCTCTCCCTGATACCCAGGATGGTCGATGAACTCGCGCGGCTCGAATCCACGCGGCAAGAACGAAATTGACTCCTCAAACCAATCCGCTATCAAGACATGGAGATCCGATTCGGCATCGCCTGCCTCCTCTACTACGTCGGCGAGCCGGACGATACGAAAACGCTTGCCGGTCTTGGCGAACGGATAATCTTCGAGGGTTCGTACGCAGGCATCGAACGCTCTGCGCTTTAGGAAGGCGAAGCTATTGACTTGGTCTTGGACTCGATCCGTGTTGACCTCGTATAGCCTCACCCCCGGTTTCGCCCTTCCTTCGGAGCTGCGGGTTAGCAGCTAACATCTGCTCGACTAGTTGTCCAATCTGAGGATCACGCGCAATGGCATGATAGACCTCCCTCCGGGCGGCCGGACTAATCTTGCGCGATCGGAATTTCATGATAAGCGCATCTTGTAGCGAAAGCAACGCATCGGAAATACGGCTCCACAGAGCATTCGGGCGCGGTCCAGGATTGCCATGTGGTCGCTCAAAGCGAACATCGTCCATAGCTGCTACATCGGTCTTAGCTGGCACAGCGCTTCCCATCGGATTCCCCTATCCCGACAATCGGAAGCACGCAAAAACACGTCCCAGAGAGCGGTTGACGCGCACGTCCGAATGTCTGAAATCGCGGTTAGCCTCCTTGCCTCACTCGCGAGTATAACCGCACTCGATCGTGAGTCAACTAAGCAATAGCCCGGATCAAGCAGGATACCATAAGGCGCCCAGCACCGGTGGTGGCAAACGTATCACTCAGACGAGAACAACTGTACGGTGCCAGTGAAACGCCCATTCGCGCAGGGGTACAGACAGATTGTTATGCACACGCGCGAATACGGGTTGACTGGAATGGGGAATGGGGTATATGGTGAGCCTGAATCCCAAGGGGCCAGCTCTATAGCTGGACCCCAGCACCCCGCGTAGGGATTGACGACGCGAGGCGTTGTTGTGAACTAGGCACTCACAAACTAACGCACTTCAGCAGATCCTGTCAACCCCAAGCGCGAGCTATGGGGTTTTTCGTTACCGATTCCCGGTGATGCCGGTGATTGGGGCGTCGCGCTCCTGAGGAGGCGACGTTAGGAAGGAACCGGAGCAGGGGGCCAGTTGTCTAGGCCGGACCCCCTAGCTCGCCAGTGAAGGGAGGCTGTCACCGGTGATTCGCGATCACCGCATATGAACGCCGGACGCCCCTTCGGGGGCCAAGCATACCTGACAGGTAAGCAAGGTTCATCGCGGCTGCTACAGCCGTAGGGAGACACTTTCAGTGGCACGAGTAGCACCTTACTATTCCGTACAAGAAGCCTCGAAGCCGGGGCCGCACGTTCACCACAACGACGACCAGTGTCGCGCCGGCCGCGACATCCGCCCGGCTGACAAGCGACCTGGTACTGGCGGTTACCCGCTCTGCAAGGACTGCAAGTAAGTTCACGCCGACTCGGGCCGTGGGAGGGAGAACACCATCTCCCACCACGGCCCGTGGATCGCACCGTCGATCAGTCCCCATGCACGCCGCAACTCGCGCACCGGCATGCCGTTTTCCATCGCAACAGACAGCGCCCGTAAGCCCTCCGAGTGCTGACCCTCAAATCGCACGGTCGGCTCTGCGTAGGCGTGTCCGTTGCCACCCTCACACGATTCAAACGTCTCGACGCCGTTCGCGATCAGCATTACGACGATCTCGCGGATGCCTGGGTCAAGCGGGGTGTCGAAGTAGAGATACTTCGCCTGTTGTAGACGGACTGGATCAGGTCTCAGCGGAGTCCTACCGGGGCAGGACTCACACCGAGCCGCGTTCGCAATGCTTTGCAACGATACACCTCCTCCGTTGGGTGTGCAATGGGGATAATTCCCAACGGTCGGGAACCCGGACTGCGGCCCGAACTTCCGGGCCGCTTGGCACTCGCCGGTGCCCGCCCGTCGGCGGTAAGCTACACGACGGAGAGGTCGGGTCCGACGACGTCAAGTGAATGAGGTAGACCGCCCGACGTCCGCCGCAGGCGGGATCAACGTTTCGGGCTCTCCCATGCGGACACCGGCCTCGCCTCTATCCCCCCGCATCCCCGCCGTCCAGCGACGCCTCATCCACCACGCACACCGTGTGCCCCTCCGGTGCGCGCGCCATGAAGCCGGCGCCACCCGGCGCCCACGGCAGCTCGCGCAGCTGGCACCCGCGTTCGAGAAAGTGCTCGCCCGCTTCCACCAGGCGCGCCGTGCTGAAGAGCAGGTACGGGGCCGCGTCTCCCCCGGTGACGTCGACTGCCAGCGTCAGGTTCTCCGCCAGCGGATAGAAGCGCAGGCCGCCGTCGTCGGCTCCCAGCTCCAGCCCCAGCGTATGCTCGAAGAAGTGCGCCGCTTCTTCCGCGCTCGCCGTGGCGTAGCCGATGATGCCCTCGAACCGCAGCAGCCCCTGGTTCACGAGACCTCCCGCCGCGGCGTGCCGGCCGTCCGCGGCCGCGTCACCATAAACACCCTCGCGCGTTGACACCATCCGGTGCCTTGGCTACGCTTCCGGCGCATGCACACGACCACGGGCAGCATGGGAGCCGGACGCGAGCCACGCCGCTAGGCTGGGGTGTCCGCGCGCGCATTCGCGAGCCACGCCAGCCTGACTGACGTGGCCGTTTCGCGTTTCGACGTTATCACCGCCCGCTGTGTATGAGGAGTCCGGCCATGACCACCACCGTGAATGACCCCTACCTGACCGAGACAGCCCGCACCGACCCCGAGATCTTCCGCCTCATCAAGGAGGAAGAGCGCTACCAGGTCGAATCCGTCCGCCTCATCCCGTCCGAGAACTACACCTCCCGCGCCGTCATGGAGGCGACCGGGTCCGTGCTCGCGAACAAGTACTCCGAAGGGTACCCCGGCAAGCGCTATTACGAAGGCCAGCGCAACATCGACCAGCTCGAACAGCTCGTCATCGACCGGGCGCGCGGCCTCTTCGGCATGGATCACGCGAACGTACAGCCGTACTCCGGCTCCCCGGCGAACCTGGCGGTCTACGTCGGGCTCCTCCAGCCCGGCGATACCATCATGGGACTCGCGCTCCCGCACGGTGGCCACCTGACGCACGGCTGGACCGCCAGCGCGACCAGCAAGTTCTGGAACGTCGTGCGGTACGAGGTCGAACCCGCGACCCACCTCATTGACTACGACCGCGTCCGCGCGCTGGCGTTGCGTGAGCGCCCGCGGATCATCGTCGCCGGCGCCACGGCCTACCCCCGGCAGTTCGATTTCGCGGCGTTCGGCGCCATCGCGAAGGAAGCCGGCGCGCTCTTCCTGGCCGATATCTCGCACATCAGCGGCCTGATCGTCGCTGGCGCGCACCCCGATCCTGCGCCGCACGCCGACGTCGTCATGACCACCACGCACAAGACGCTCCGCGGCCCCCGCGGTGCCATGCTCCTCTGTCGCGCGGAGCACGCCGACGACATCGATAAGGCGGTGTTCCCCGGCCTTCAGGGCGGCCCGCACGAAAACACCATCGCCGGCATCGGCGTGGCGCTGAAGGAAGCGGCGACCGAGGAGTTCCGCGCGTACGGCCGGCAGGTCGTCGTCAACGCGAAGGCGCTCGCCGGCGAGCTGCTGGAGCGCGGCTTCGACCTCGTCACCGGTGGCACGGACAACCACCTGATCCTCATCGACCTTACGGGCAAGAAGGTCATCGGCAAGAAGGCGGCGAAGGCCCTCGACCGCGCGAACATCGTCGGCAACTACAACACCGTGCCGTTCGATCCCCGCAAGCCGTTCAGCCCCAGCGGCCTCCGCATCGGCACGCCGTCCGTGACCACGCGCGGCATGCGGGAGGACGAGATGCGCCGGATCGGCCGCTGGATGGACGAGGTCATCGCCCACGTGGACGATGGGGAGGCCCTTGACCGCATCGGCGCCGAGGTACGGGACTTCTGCCGCCAGTACCCCGCTCCCGGCATGGCAATCTGACCATGGCCCGCTCCCGGGTGGCCGGGCGCGCCTCCGTGGATCGCGAGCAGCACATCATGCCGGCGGGCGGCCTGCCGAAGATCTCTGATAGGGAGACAGCACATGCGTATCACGGCCGAGGCGGGAGACATCGCAAAAGCTGAGGCGCCGTGCGTCGTCGTGAACCTGTTCCAGGGTGTCACGGCGCCGGGCGGCGCGACGGGCGCCGTTGACCGCGCCCTCGCCGGCATGATTACGGAGCTGATCGCCGCGGGCGACCTCCGTGGCACGCGCGGCGAAATGACGCTCCTGCACACCTTCGGCCGCATCCCCGCGCCCCGCGTCCTCGTGGCAGGCCTCGGCAAGGCCGAGGAGTTCAGCGTCGACCGCGCGCGTGACCTCAGCGCCGCCGTCGCCCGCTACCTCCGCACGAAGCGTATCGCCCGGTTCGCCACCATCGCGCACGGGGCCGGGCTCGGCGGGCTCGACCCTGCGGCCTGCGCCCAGGCGGTCGCCGAGGGCGCGCTGCTCGGCCTCTACCGCTTCGACCGGCACAAGAAGCCGGATGATGACGCCTTCGAGGTCGAGGCGATGACCGTCGTGGAACACGACCACGCGAAGCTCGCGGCGCTGGAGGCCGCGGTTGCCCGCGGCGCCATCGTCGCCGAAGCGGCGAACTTCGCCCGCGACCTCGCGAATGAGCCCGCGAACGTGCTCACGCCAACGGAGCTGGCGGCGCGCGCCGAAGCGATGGCGCGCGACCACGGGCTGGGCTGCCACGTCTACGAGCGCGCCTGGGCGGAGCAGATGGGCATGGGCTCGTTCCTCAGCGTTGCCCGCGGCAGCGCCCAGCCGCCGAAGTTCATCGTGCTCACGTACCAGGGCGCGGGCGAGGCGCGGCCGTTCGGCCTGATCGGCAAGGGGATCACCTTCGACACAGGCGGCATCTCGATCAAGCCCGCCGCGGGCATGGAGGAAATGAAAGGCGATATGTCGGGCGGTGCCTGCGTCATCGCCGCCATGATGGCGATCGCCCGCCTCAAGCCGGCGATCAACGTAACGGCGCTCGTGCCTGCCACGGAGAACATGCCCGGCGGCAACGCCACGAAGCCCGGCGACGTCGTCCGCGCCATGAACGGCAAGACCATCGAGATCATCAACACCGACGCCGAGGGCCGCCTGATCCTCGCCGACGCGCTGTCCTACGCCTGCAAGCTCGACCTCTCGCCGCTCGTCGATGTGGCCACGCTCACCGGTGCCATGTCCATCGCGCTGGGCGACGTCGCGTACGGCGTCTTCGCCAACGACGATGCGCTGCTCGAGCGCGTGCGCGCCGCCGGCGCCGCCGCCGGCGAGAAGTGCTGGCCGCTGCCCATGTATCCGGAGTACCGCGAGAACATCAAGAGCAACGTCGCCGATATCAAGAACAGCGGCGGCCGCGGCGCCGGTTCCATCAACGCCGCCTTCTTCCTCAAGGAGTTCGTGGATGACCGCCCCTGGCTCCACATGGACATCGCCGGCGTGGACTTCTTCGAGAAGGACAAAGGCGTGCTCGTGAAGGGCGCCAGCGGCGTCCCCGTGCGGACATTGGTGAACGTCGTGCTGGATCTGGCGCAGCGGCCTCTGGGGTAACCCTGGAAGTCAGCGGCCAGCCGCCGGGCCGGCGGTCTCCGTGCCAGGCGGGAGCACGACACCTCCATGGAGCGCCACGATCGCGCGCGTCAGCATCGACGCGGGGCGCCGTGACGTACGCGGACGGTTCGGGCGCACCTTGGCGGTACAATTGTGGCCATGAGTGAGGCTGAGTTTCTCCGGCGGTTGGGATTCGATTCGAATCCCTTCCAATATACAGATGCCGATCTTGAGGTGAGACTGCCGGACTACTTCGTGGCGCCTCCATACTTCCCTTCCGTCTTTGGCGATCCAGACCATCCGACTTCGGCCATCGTTTTTGCGCCACGGGGAAGCGGCAAGTCGGCACAACGAAGAATGGTGGAACTGCAATGTCCGCCGGAGTCCGTGCTGTGCATCACCTACGACACGTTTGCCGAATTGAGCCCGGAGAAGGCGGCGCCGAACGAGCACTTGCGCAAGATCGCTCGGCTGACGCTGATCGGTGTACTGACTCAGATCACGAATCGCCCAGGTGGGGCGGACTGTCTCACAGACGATGAGAAGAAGATTGTCCAGCTTCTTGCCAACCACTACCTCGACACCCTTGGACAGCGGGAATTCGCGGAAGCGCTCGACGCGCTCAAGAACCTACCTGAGAAAGCGAAAGAGTTCTGGCGCGAAAACTTTTGGCTTGTGAATAGCGTTGCTGGGTTCGCCCTAACGAAGCTAGGTATTCCACTGCAGCAACCGCGTTTGGGAGACACAGTTGGGAACGCGCTAGATCCGTCGCCGACACTCCATCTGGCTCTGCTAGGGAAGATCGCGGCGGCAGCTGGCCTTCGAAGCGTTTATGTCCTCATCGACAAGGTGGACGAGACGCCTGCTACAACGAACAACCCCGAAGCCGCCTATGCATTAATCTCCCCTCTTGCACGCGATCTGCGGACCTTATCGACCGCACCGTATGGGTTCAAGTTCTTTCTCCCAGACACGCTCGGGCCATTCCACCGCGCGTACGGCCGACCCGACCGGATCCCTCAATTCGAGTTGAAATGGAACTGGGAAGACTTGCGCGAGATACTGTTGCGGCGGCTCAGCGCGCATAGCGGTGGCGCCGTTACTAGCGACTACGAACTGGTCGATCCCGAGTCCGGGGGCGCCCCGGCGGCAACGCCAGAGCAATTGCGGCACCTCCTTGAAGACTGGATCTACAAGTTTGCGCATGGATCGCCACGAGACTTGATTCGCATCTGGCAGCACATCGTTGCTGAGCAATTGCGAGCCGATCCTAATGCGGCAAGGGTTTCAATCGATGCCATCTTCACCGGGTTGGATCAGTTCTGTGCTGAACGCACCCTTGAGATCGTACCACCGAAGATATGGAGTGAGCTCCAGAGAGTTGGTCGTCTTGATTTCACAACGAACTTCGTCGCGAACGACGTGTTCAAGATCGAGGCGAACAGTGCGCGAAACAAGATCCGCGCTTGGACTGACACGGGCGTAGTCGTGCGGCAGGCCGACCGGCAGATGAAGGGAGCACGTAGGCCGGTGTATCACTACGCCATCGAAGATCTGCGTGTCGCCCGTACATTAATGAGCGAGTACGATGCATTCAACTTCTGGATGACGAAGGTGTACGAATGTGACGCATGCCCCACCGTGGTCATCCGTGATTGGGATCGCGAGTCGAGCCATGTCTGCCGAGGGTGCGGGAGCCAAATCGATTATGAGCCGGATGAGCCGTAGCTGCGTTACTTCGCGCTGATCGCCCCATCCCCGAACCGCGTCCCCGCCCGCAGCTCCGCGGCCGCCGCGAACTCCCCCGCCGCCAGCTTCCTGCCTCCCTCGAGCTGGAGCCGCTGCGCGCGCAGCGTCCCGCCCGCCAGCGCGATGGCGATCGCATCGTCGCCCGCGGCGAGCACCGTGCCCGGAGCCTCGGCCGGCGCGTCCGGCGAGAGCCGTGCGTCGAAGATGCGCACCGTGCGGCCGCCTAGCAGCGCGTGGGCGCCGGGCGTCGGGTTCGAGCCGCGGATCAGGTTGTAGACCTCCCGCGCTGGCCGCGACCACTGAATCGCGCTGTTCTCGTCGCTGGCAGGTGGCTCGTACGTCGCCTGCGCCTCGTCCTGCGCGATGCGCGGCGCCGCGCCCTCCCGCACCAGGCGCACCGCGTCCACCATCGCATCGACGCCCATCTGGAACAGACGATCGAAGTACAGCGACCCCACCGTGTCGTCCGGCGCGATCTGCGTCTCCCGCTGCAGCAGCACTGGCCCCGTATCGATGCCCTTGTCCACCCAGAAGATGCTCAGGCCGGTCTGCGTCTCGCCCGCGCGGATCGCCCAGTGCATCGCGCTGATCCCCCGGTGCCGCGGCAGCAGCGACGGGTGGTACTGGATCGTCCCCAGCGGCGGCAGGTCGAGCACGCGCTCCGGCAGGATGTGCGTCACGAACGCCATCACGCCGAGGTCCGGCTTCGTCGCCGCGAACGCGTCCAGCACGTCGGCCTTCTTGAGCTGGCCCGTCGGGAATGCGGCGATCCGCGCCTCCTGCGCGGCCGCCCACAGCGCATCCGGCCGCTCAGCGGTCCCCGTGATCGACGACACGGCGACGATCTCCTCGCCAGCGGCGCGCAGCGCCTCGAACACCGCCTTGCCGAATGCCGCCTGCCCGATCAGCGCGATCTTCATCAGAGATCCGGCCGCATCGCATGTAGCCGTGCTTCGACATCCTGAGCGCCGTGCAGTACCGTGGCGACTGCAACAATATCCCGGCGCAATTCATAGATGATTCGGTACTGATCGACGATGATCTCTCGAAGAGAGTCGCGCCCGAACCCCGCCACCATCCGTCCCATCCGCGGGAACTCGGCCAGCGGTTGTGCCGAAGCACGAATGCGTTCGAGCAGCGCGGACGCCTGGAGCGGCGCGACATCGTTCATGTACTCGCCGATCGCGTCTAGGGCTCTGAGAGCTTCCGCCGACCAGACGATTCGCGCCACCGCTTCAGCCGTTCTCCCAACTCAGCGTCATCGATGGCGTCGCTGCGCTCGATGTCGGCGAGACCGCGGAGCACGCTGGCCCAGTCACGGAGCGTCATTGCCGTCTCCCGCGATACGTCGTCCGGCAGCCGGTCCACAGCCTCGCGGAGTTCCTGTTTCGCCGTCTTCACGCGGCCAGTATACGGGGCACGCGTGCCAAGTGTCCCGTGCCAGGAACGGCCGACCAGTTCACGGGTACACCAGCTCCCGCTCCAGCAGCGACCGCGCGATCACTACCCGCTGCACCTGGCTCGTGCCCTCCACGATCATCAACTGCCGCGCGTCGCGGTAGTGCCGCTCCAGCGGGTGGTCCATCATGTACCCCTGCGCGCCCAGCACCTGCAGCGCGTCGCTCGAGACCTTCACCCCCACTTCGGTCGCGTACGTCTTCGCGATCGACAGGTAGGCGGCGTGCTCGCGCCCGAACAACCCCTGGTCGACCCGCCACGCCCCCTGGTACACCAGCAGCCGCGCCGCTTCGATCTGGATCGCCATGTCCGCGAACATGAACTGGATCGCCTGCAAGTCCGCGATCGGCTTGCCGAACGCCTCGCGCTTGCGGGCGAACTCCAGCGCGTACGTCATCGCGCCCTCGGCGAGCCCCAGTCCGCGCGCGCCGACCACCGGGCGGCACGAGTTGAGCGTGAGCATGGCGTGGTTGAACCCCTGCCCTTCCACGCCGCCGATCAGGTTCTCGCGCGGCACCCGGCAGTCCTCGAACACGATGTCCGCCGTGGGCACGCCGCGCACGCCCATCTTGCGGTCCTGCCCCGCCACACGGAAGCCCGGCGTGTCCGTCGGCACGATGAAGCCGGAGATCCCCTTCGCGCCCGGCGTCCCGTCCACCCGCGCGAACGCCACGACGTAATCGGCCACCGTGCCGCCGGAGATGTACATCTTCTCGCCGTTGATGATGTAGTCGTCGCCGTCGCGCGTCGCCTTCGTCTCCAGGTTTGCCGCGTCGGAGCCGTGGTTCGGCTCCGTCAGGCAGAACGCGCCCTTCACGTTGCCGCTGGCGATTCCCTCGCCGATCCATTTCTTCTGCCGCTCGTCCCCGCCGATCATCACCGGCTGCGACGGCAGCGCAGAGAGCAGCAGCATCAGCCCGGAGGCGCAGCAGTACTTCGCCGCCTCCTCCACTGCCAGCGCCAGCGCCAGCATGCCCGCGCCGCTTCCCCCGTACTGCGGCGGGATCGTCAGCCCGGTAAGGCCCGTTTCCTTGAACGCCGCGAACACGTCGTGCGGGTACTCCTGCGTCTCGTCGATCTCCGCCGCCCGCGGCGCGATCTTCTCCCGCGCGATGCGGCGCGCCGTGTCCTGGATCAGGCGGTGTTGCTCGGAGAGCTGGAAGTCCATCGCGGTGCCTCGAATCGTTCGTCTGGATGCCCGGAGAGCGTACCGGGAGGCCGGCGCTCGGGGAAGCGGCGCGGGACCCTCCGCCCCCCGCTCAGGCTCGCTCCGGCAGCGTCCAGAGCGCGGACTCGTGCGCCGGAGCGAAGCCCGCCGCCTCGAACAGCGGCCGTGCCTCGCTCTCGGCGTCCGTGCGCGCGCCGACGAGGCCGCACCCCGCCGCCCGCGCGTCCACGATCGCCGCCGCCAGCAGCGCGGAACCGATGCCACGCCGTCGATGCGCCTTTGCCGTCGCGGCGCCGTAGACCCCCGCAGTCGCGCCGTCGCGCAGGAGCTGCAGCGTGCCCGCCGCCTCGCCGTCCGCGTACCCAAGGTAGAACGTTGTGTCCGCCTCGATGATGGCGTCCAGCGTCGCCGTTGTGGCGAGCCTCCGCAGCCACTTCGGGCCGGCCGCCGCCAGCAGCCGCGCCACCGCCTGCGCGTCGTCCGGCGTCGCGCGCCGCACGTCCACCCCGCGCGCGGCGCGTGCGTGCGGCGCAGCGTCGCGCAGCGCAAGCGTGACCGAGCGCTCGGTCGGCTGCAGGCCGCGATGCTGCAGCCGCTCCGCGAGCGATGCCGGCCGGTCCAGCGGCGTCACCAGCGCCGCCGGCTCGCGGTCGAACGCGCGCAGCAACGCGAAGCCGATGTCGAGCAGCCCCTCGATGCGCGCGTCGTCGGTCGTGAACCCCTCGATGCAGTTGAGCGCGGCCGTCGGCGCGTCCGACGTGGCGGCCAGCGCGCCCCCCAAATCGCGGTACACGCACCACCCGCGCGAGCGCTGCAGCCGCTCGTTGTGCACCAGCCGTAGCGACACCGAAGCGTCGAACCCCATGCGCCGAGTGTAACGGTTCGCCCGGAACGCCCCGGGCCGTGGCGACTGCTGCGCCGCGAAGACCGCCCGCCACGACGACCAGTCGCAACACGCCAGTCGCCGTGACGCCCGCTACAGCTTCAGCTCGCTCGAGTGCCCCGGGAACAACCGCGACGTCGGGTCCAGCGCGCGCTTCGCCGCGTTGGCGGCGATCGCCGCCTGCCCGAAGCCCGTCACGATCAGGTTCAGCGGCTCACCCCCATCGACTGCCGCCAGGTCGCCCGCGACGAACACGCCGGGCAGATTCGTCGCCATGAATCCGTCGCAGCGGATGTGCCGCGCGTCGGCCAGCTCCAGCCCCCACGATTCGATCGGCCCCAGCGCCGCCTTGAAGCCGATGTTCACCAGCACTGCATCGACCGCCAGCTCGCGCTCTTCGCCCGTGCGGTTGTCGAACACCGTCGCCCCCTCCACCTTGCCGTTGCCGTAGACGCGCTTGACCTCGTGGAACGTGAGGATCGGGATGCCGGAGCCCCGGAGCGACGCCAGGCTCGCCTCGTGCGCGCGGAACTGGTCGCGCCGGTGGATCAGCGTGACCCCCGCCGCCCAGTCCTTCAGGTTGAGGCACCAGTCGACCGCCGTGTCACCGCCGCCGACGATCAGGATCTTCTTGCCGCGGAACGGCCGCTTGTCCTTGACGAAGTAGTAGACGCCCTTGCCCTCGTAGTCGGCGATGCCCGGCCGGTCGATCCGGCTCGGCGCGAACGCGCCGATGCCGCCCGCGATCAGCACCGTGCGCGAGTAGTGCGCGGTCGTCGCCGTGCCCAGCCGCCAGACCTCCTCCTGCTCGCCGTCCACCCTCGCGCGCGTCAGCGTCTCGATGCGCGTCTCGTAGATGAACGTCGGGTCGAAGAGCGCCACCTGGAGCATCAGCTCCTTCACGAGGTCCTGCGCAAGGATCTTCGGATGGCCGGGCACGTCGTAGATCAGCTTCTCCGGATAGAGCACCGCCAGCTGGCCCCCCGGCTCCGGCAGCGCCTCGATCACCTTCGTCTTCATCTGCCGCAACCCGGCGTAGAAGGCGGCGAAGATGCCGGTCGGTCCGGCCCCGATGATCGTGATGTCGAAGACGTCGTCAGCCATCTGCGTGCCTCATGCTCACTCTCCGCGCGCCGGGCGATGCCTCCAGCGTCCGCACCATACGCGACGGGAGCCGCCGGCGGCATCGGGAGACCCCTGAGAGCCGCGGCCCCGGTGGCACGCCTGCCCTTCAGGCCAGCTCCGCCGTCTGCGCCTTCTCCAGCTCGAACGCCCGGTGCAGCGCCTGCACGGCGTCCGTCACGCGGTCCTCCGGGATGATGCAGGTGATCCGGATCTCGCTGGTCGAGATGATCTCGATGTTGATCCCGGCGTCCGTGAGCGTCCGAAACATGCGGGCCGCGTACCCCGGCGCCGTCTGGATCCCCGTCCCGACGATGCTCACCTTGCCCATGTGCTCGTCCGCCACCACCTCCTTCGCGCCGATCGCCCGCGCCGAATCCCGGACCAGCGGCAGCGCGCGCGGAAGATCATTCTTCGCGAGCGTAAACGTGATGTCCGTCAACTCCTCCTCGCTGGCGTTCTGCACGATCGTGTCGACCGACAGGTGCGCCTCCGCCAGCGGCTCGAAGATCTCCGCCGCCACGCCGGGACGGTCCGGCACGTGCCGCACCGTCACCTTCGCAACGTCCAGGTCGTGCGCGATCCCGCGTACGCGGTTGAACCCTTCCATTTCGACGCCTCCGTGAATCAGTGTGCCCGGCGCGTCCGTGAACGACGACGCTACCAGGATCGAGATGTTGTAGACGGAGCCCAGCTCCACCGCGCGCGGCGCCATCACCTTCGCGCCCTTGCTCGCCAGCTCCAGCATCTCCTCGTACGAGATGTCCCGCAGCTTGCGCGCGTCCGGCTCCACGCGCGGGTCCGCCGTGTACACGCCATCGACGTCCGTGTAGAT
>DASQHL010000078.1:0-32202 GCA_035632115.1 Dehalococcoidia bacterium
TCGCGCAGGTACCAGAGCCAGCCCTGCGCGAAGCCGTACGACGTATCGAGCGCGATGGGCAGCCGGCGGCCCTTGCCTGAGGCGGCGGCGGCACGGTTGACCGCGGCCAGCACCTGCTGCACATCCGGCGCGACGCGGTCGGGCTGGATCAGTTCGACCGGCGTGTCGCCGTGGTCGCGCGTGGCGAGCGCGCCGGAGAGCTGCGGCAGCGCGCCGTGCCCCCAGCTCGCAAGGGCGGCGGTGCGGGCGGTGAAGACGACGGCCGCGGCGACGCCGGCGACGACGGCGGCCTGGGCGAGGCGGCGGGGCGCGGCCATGCGCAGCGACGGCAGCGAGACGGTGACAGGCGGCATCTCGAAGGCGCTGACGGCGTCGCCGACGAGCTTCGCGGCGAGCAACGACAGCGGCAGGGCGATGTGCATCGCCAGCCACGGGTCCTTGCGTCCGATCGTGGAGAACGTCATGAAGGAGGCGACGGCCCAGAACGAGAGGAACTTCGTCGTGTGGTCCATGCGCAGGGCCAGCACGGCGGCGGATGCGACCAGCATCTCCCACATCGTGCGGTGGTGCGCGATCTGCGTCATCCATGACGGCGCGACGACGACGGCGGCGAGGGCGGCGCAAGCGGTGGCGGCGACGATGCGGTTGTGGGCGCCGCCGCGCACGATCAGCGCGCCGGCACCGATCGTCGCGACGGCGATGGGCAGTGTCTCGTACGCGGGCAGGAGGGTTGCGTAGTAGGTGGCGGAGCCGTTGGCGTGCTGCGCCTCGGGCCGCCACCAGTAGTCGAGCGTGCCCCAGAGGCCGGTCCAGATGCCGCCGCGGTTGGTGAAGAAGCCGGTGAACATCGTGATGGTGATGCCGTAGAACGCGGCCCAGCAGATCACCCAGACGTTCCAGCGCCATGCCATGCCGATGACGCCCGCGAGCGCGAAGAGCGCGCCGAGCGTGATCAGCATGACCGGCGTCTCGCCGCCGGGGACGTGGGTGGTGCCGCCGATGACGTAGACGGTCTCCTGCCCGCTGAAACCGCGGTCGCCGATGAAGGGGAGCTTTTCGACCAGCGGGCCGTAGAACGGCAGGGCGAGCACGGTCATGACGATGAGGGGGCCCGCGGCGTCGGGCAGGCGCTTGAGACGGAGGGCGCGTCGCGCCGGGCCGGCGAATGGCCAGAAGAGCGCGATGAGGCCGCCCGTGGCCATCAGCGTCGCCTTCGCGACGAGCCCGGTGCTCGTCTGGCCCGCCTGCGCGGCTGCCTTCAGGGCGCGCTGCGCCAGCTTGCGGTCGTACGCCTCGCGACGGTTGGCCGTGGTGAGGACGCGGTACGCCTCGGCGAGCGCGTCGCGGTCGGTGCGGGAGTCGCGGCGATCAAGCGCGCGCTTGTACGCGAGGCGGATCTCACGGGTGTGGGCGCCGGGCGCGACGCCGAGCAGGTCGTAGTGCGTCGGGGCGCCCGCGGCGGGGTCGGGCTCGTAGGTTTGGGCGATGAGGTCGCTGCCGGTGCGCCAGGCGAAGTAGGCGGCGAAGATCGCGATCAGCGCGAGGGCCATTTCGGTGGTGACGAGCATGAAGGCGAGCGTGGCGGCGAGCAGGTAGAGCCAGGCGCGGTGCGGCTCGATCAGGTAGCGCCAGAGCACCATGGCGGTGGCGAGCGTGAAGAACGCGAGGTACACGTCGGGGCCGGCGAAGCGGCTGTAGTAGAGCATCGTCGGGGAGACGGCGAGCATAACGGCGGCGGCGATGGAGCCGGCGCGGCCGAGCTGACGGGCGCAGAGCAGCGGCAGGATGGCGAGCAGCACGCCGAAGAGCGCAGGCATCGCGCGCGCGGTGACATCGCCGGTGCCGAAGACGCGGAAGACGGCGGCGGTGACCATGTAGTGGAAGGGGCCGTGGGTGACGGGGAGCTGCTCGTAGCCGGCGCCGCGGGCGAGCTGGCTGGCGATCAGGGAGGAGGTGGTCTCGGCGCCCTGGACGGTGCGCTGGCCCAGCTCCCAGAATCGCAGCACCGCGGCTGTGACCGCGACGGTGATGAGCGCGGCAGCGCTGACGAGCGCCGGCCGCATCCGTTCGAGTCGCGACGGCGTGCGGAAGTGGACGGAGCAGACGGCCATGGGCACTCCCTGCAAGGTCTGGCGTCCGTGCAGTATCGCGACGGCCGCGGGGAGGGGTGCTCAGGGGTTGCCCGCATGTGGCGGGGCGTTTCGCCGTATTGCGCGGCTGACGATCCCGTGCGTGGCGTCAGCTCGGGCCGTGGACGACCTGCGCGTGGATCTGCTCCGTCAGCTCGCGCACATGGTCGGAGAGCTGGCGCACCTGCTGCGTGATCTCGGTGTTTTGGTGCAGCAGCTGCAACGTCTGCTCAGACAGGGCTTCGCGGTGCTTTGCGTCCGCCTCCGACCAGACCTTGTCGCGGTCTGACTGGCGCGTCTGGGCGAGCAGGATCAGCGGCGCGGCGTACGCGGCCTGGAGACTGAAGACGAGGTTGAGCAGGATGAACGGGTAGGGGTCCCACTGCGCGATCAGGGCGAGCGCGTTGACGATCATCCAGGCGATCACGATGAGGGACTGGCCGATCAGGTAGGTGGGGGTGCCGAAGAAGCGCGCGAGGCGCTCGGCGAAGGCGCCGAACCAGTCTGAGCCGAACGTGGATGCGAGGTGGGCGTGTTCGGCGTGGAAGCGCATGTGCTGGGGTTGTTCCATGAGATTTCTCCGCATCTGCTGCCGGCCAGCCGGGCCGCTCTTGCCGCTCGGGAGTTGTGCATACTCTAACGGTGAGATGCCCTGTGGGGCGGTGAGAATCTGCTCATCCGCGTTGGCGACATAACGTGAGCGCGGCGAGTTGTTGACGCATCGCAGCTTCCGGCGTATCGTGTTCGCACACACGTTCTAGAGAATCGAGGCGCCGTGCCCGCCCGCCATCGTCTCGGCAACCTCCACCTGGTGCTGCTGTCCGACGGCCAGTACTACCAGGACGCCGGCGCCGTCTTCGGCATCGTCCCGAAGGTGATGTGGGAGCGGCTGGGTATCCCTTTGAACGAGCGGCACCAGATGGCACTGGGGCTCAACTCGCTGCTGTTGCGGTCGCAGGGGAAAACGGTGTTGATCGAGACGGGGGTCGGCGAGAAGGAGCGGCCGCGGGCGCAGTCGACGCCGCTGGGCGAGGGGAATCTGCTCGACGAGCTGCGGGCCGTCGACGTGGCGCCGGAGGAGGTGGACGTGGTGGTGAACACGCATCTCCACGCAGACCACTGCGGCTGGAACACGCGGCGCGGCGCGGACGGCGCCTGGGTGCCGACGTTTCCGCGGGCGCGCTACCTGATCCAGAGAGGCGAATGGGACGCGGCGACGCACCCGAACGAACGCACCCGCGCGACGTACCTGCCGGAGAACATGCTGCCACTCGAACAGGCGGGACGGCTGGAGCTGATCGACGGGGAGACGCGGATCACGGACGAGATCACGATCATCCCGACGCACGGACACACGGCGGACCACGCAAGCGTGCAGCTGGCATCGGGCGGCGAGCGCGCGATCTACCTGGGCGACATGGTGCAGCATCCGGTGCAGCTGGAGCGCGCCGCGTGGGTGTCCTCGTTCGACATCTACCCGCTGGAGGCGATGGAGACGAAGAAGGCGGTGGTGGCGCGGGCGATCGCGGAGCGGCAGCTCGTCGTAGCGGTGCACTGCCCGTTCCCGGGGCTGGGGTACATGAGCGAGGACGGAGACGGCAGGCGGCACTGGACGCCGGTGGAGGCGGAGGGGGATGAGCGCAGACAGCAGACAGCAGACAACAGACAACAGACAACAGACAACAGACGGCAAACGGCAGACGGCAGACAGCAGACGGCCGACAGCAGACGGCAGACAGCAGACGGCAGACGGCCGCACGCATCTAACGAGGAATCACGATGGCCAAGATTCGCATCCCGACGCCGCTGCGCAAGCTCACGAACGATACGGACGTGGTGACGACGGACGCCGCCACGCTGGGCGCGGCCGTCGACCAGCTGGAAGCCGGGTACCCGGGCATCAAGGAGCGGATCTGCGACGAGCGCGGCGAGATCCGGCGCTTCGTGAACATCTATGTGAATGGCGAGGACGTGCGCTTCCTGCAGAACCTCGCCACGGCGCTGGCGGCGACGGACGAAGTGAGCATCGTGCCGGCGGTGGCGGGCGGGGTGTAAGGGCGGAGGGCGCAGCCTGCTGCACCCTCGACCACCCAGCACCGACGATGAATGCAGCCCACCTCAAGCTCTGTGGCAGCGACGCATGGGCCGACGCGGTCAAACGCTGGATCATCCCCGACGCGCTGGACGGCATCGATCTCGGCGACGAGGTGCTGGAGATCGGGCCGGGGCCGGGGCGCACAACGGAGGTGCTGCGGGAGATGGCGCGGCGGCTGACCGCCGTGGAGATCGACGGCGGCCTGGCGGCGGCGCTGGCGGCGCGCCTCGGCGGCGGAGCTGTGCGGGTGGTGCGCGGCGACGGCACGGCGCTGCCGTTCTCGACGGGGCGCTTCACGGCGGCGCTGTCGTTCACGATGCTCCACCACGTGCCGTCGATCGCGGCGCAGGACCGGCTGCTGGCCGAGGTGGCGCGGGTGCTTCGGCCGGGGGGCGTGCTGGCGGGGGTCGACAGCAAAGACAGCGAAGAGTTCCGCGCGCTGCACGTCGACGACATCTGCGTGCCGCTGGATCCGGCGACGCTGGCGGCGCGGCTGACGGCGGCCGGGTTCGCGACGGTGCGCGTAGAGCCGAACCCGTACGTGATCCAGTTCCGGGCGTGGGTGTGAGTCGTCCCCCAGCGCGGACGGAGCGCACAACCGCCCTTTCAGCCCCTTCCGGCAACCGGGCTACGCCCCGCGGCGACGCGCCGCCAGCACATCTTCGTACAGGGCGGCGGTCTTTTCGGCGCAGGAGCGCCAGGAGAATTCGCGCTGGATGCGGCGGGCGCCGGCGGCGCCCATCGCCTGGCGGCGGGCGGGGTCGGCGAGCAGGGACTCAATGGCGTCGGCGAGCGCGCGGGCGTCGGCCGGGGGGACGAGGACGCCGGTCTCGCCATCGGCGATGACCTCCGGGAAGGCGCCGGCGGTGGTGGCGACGACGGGGGTGGCGCAGGCCATCGCCTCCGCCGCGGGCAGGCCGAAGCCCTCGTAGAGCGAGGGGGAGACGAGCAGCTCGTGCTCGTTGTAGAGCCGCGCCAGCGCGTCTACGGGCAGGCGGCCGAGGAAGCTCACGCGGTCGGCGATGCCGAGCTCGGCGATCAGGCGCGGCGCCATCTCGGCGTCCAGGCGGTCCTTGAACGTCAGGTGGAACTCGACGCCGCGGTCCGCGAGCAGCTTCGCCGCTTCGAGGAGGTAGCGAGCGCCCTTGTTGCGATCGTCGCTGTTGCCGACGAAGAGCACGGAGCGCGGGCGCTTCGGCAGACCGAGCGGGCGGAAGACGTCGGTATCGACGCCGTCGTGGATGGTGGCGATGCGGTCGTCGCGCAGGCGGAAGGCGTGCTGGACGGAGGCGCGGGAGTTGTGGGAGCCGGTGATGATGCGGTCCATGCGCCGCGCAACGAGCTCCTGCATGAAGAACGGGTAGAACATCGCCTTGCGGACCTTCATCCGGACGCCGCGCGCCTGCTGCACCTGGTTCAGGCGGTCGATCGACAGCGGGTGGTGGATGTTGGCGACGACGGGCATGCCGGCGGCGTGCATCAGCCAGGAGCCGTAGCCGAGCGACTGCACGTCGTGGACGATGTCGAAGCGGTGGCGGGGCTGGAGCTGGCGCCACTGCGCGTACGCGCGCCACGAGAAGGCGGACATGACGGAGAACTGGCCCATCCTGCTGGAGGTCAGCTCGTACAGGTTCAGCGGGTTGAGGAGATCGCGCAGGGGGCGGCCGTAAAAGAACATGCGCTGCGTTTCGAGCAGGCGGTAGACGCTCCATGAGGGGACGCGGTGGACGGTGACGGCGGGGTCCGTGTCGGGCCAGGGCGGGCCGACGACGAGGTGGACGTCGTGGCCGAGGCGCGCCAGCTCGCGCGTGATGTGGGCGGTGTACACGCCCTGGCCGCCGGAGTACATGTTGCCCTGGTGGAGGAGGAAGAGGATCTTCATGGTCCGCGTGCCGGGATGCGGGAAGCGGGCAGCGGGAGGCGGGAGGTGGTCGTGCGGTCGTTCGTCAGAGCTGACGGGGCGCGGCTGGGGGCTGGAGGACCGAGGCTGGAGGCGGGCATCGACGGGATTGTAGCCGCGGGCGGGGGTGCGCGCGATCTCGTGGAGGCGATGGGTGGATCTCGGCTGTGGCGGTGGCGTTTTGAAGCTGGGGCGGGTGCCCTACGCCCCTGCGCGGGCGGCCGGCGGGTCCGTTCGCGTTGCGCCGCTTCGGGGGCGCTGATAAGATGCCAACCCGGAGGGGTCGGGCGCGGGGCAGCCGTTTCAGCCGCCGTTTTCCCTTCAGGAGGCCCTTCCGCGGAGCACTGTCCTTACGGGCAGGAGGTATGTGTGCTCCCAGCGCTGCGCGAGGCCTGCGGCGTCTTCGGGGTCTACGCCCCCGGTGAAGATGTCGCCAGGATCACGTTCTTCGGTCTCTATGCTCTCCAGCATCGGGGCCAGGAGAGCGCAGGCATCGCCACATCGAACTCCCGGACGCTGTATCTGAAGACGGGCATGGGGCTGGTGTCCCAGGTCTTCGATGAGAGCGACCTGAGCTACTTGCCGGGCACCTTCGCCATCGGCCACACGCGCTACTCCACCACAGGCGCCAGCCGGCTCGACAACGCGCAGCCGTTCCGCGTCAGCGGCCCGAATGGGGAGCTGGCGCTGGGGCACAACGGCAACATCGTCAACGCGGCGGTGCTGCGGGATGACCTGGCGCAGGAGGGCATCACCTTCACCACGGGGAGCGACTCGGAGGTGATTGCCCAGATGCTGGTGAACGCGCCCGGGGCCGACTGGAAGGAGCGCTGGGCGCACGTGATGCGCAAGCTCAACGGCGCCTACTCGCTGGCAGTGATCACGCCCGAGGCGATGATGATGGCGCGCGACCCGATGGGGAACCGGCCGCTCTGCCTGGGCAAGCTGGACGGCGGCTGGGTGGCGGCGTCCGAGAGCTGCGCGTTCGACCACCTGGGGGCGACGTTCATCCGGGAGATCGAGCCGGGCGAGGTGATCTACATCGATGCGGAGGGGCTGCAGAGCTTCAAGCCGATCGAGGAGCAGCGGCAGGCGTTCTGCGTGTTCGAGTACATCTACTTCGCGCGGCCGGACAGTGTGCTGGACGGGAAGCTGGTCTACCCGCTGCGGATGAACCTGGGACGCGAGTTGGCGAAGGAGCACCCGGCGCCGGACGCGGACATCGTCATCGGTGTGCCGGACTCGGCGACGGCGGCGGCGATCGGCTATTCGCAAGCGTCGGGCATCCCGTTCGTGGAGGGCCTCGTCAAGAACCGCTACGTCGGACGGACGTTCATCCAGCCGGACCAGCGCCTGCGCGAGGTCGGTGTGCACCTGAAGTTCAACCCGCTGCGGGAGCTGTTGCAGGACCGGCGCGTGGTGCTGGTCGATGACAGCATCGTGCGCGGGACGACGACGCCGCGCGTGATCCAGATGCTGCGGAAAGCGGGCGCGCGCGAAGTCCACATGCGGATCACGGCGCCGCCGGTGACGCATCCGTGCTTTTACGGGATCGATATGGGGACGCGCTGGGAGCTGATCGCGGCCCAGAAGCAGGTCGAGGAGATCCGGGAGCACATCGGCGCGGACTCGCTGGGGTACCTGAGCCCGGCGGGGCTGGTGAACGCGGTCGCGGCATCGCGCGACAAGCTGTGCATGGCGTGTTTCACGGGAGAGTATCCACGGCCCGTGCCGCTGCAGATGGAGAAGCTCTCGATGGAGCCTCACGAAGCCTGGCCCGACCGCCACGAATCGGAGTACACGCTGCCGCTGCGGCGGGTGTAGCGTGACGGTGCCGACTTCTCTTTCGAACCCCGGTTACGAACGAGACGCCACCGGCGGGGACGCCTACGCGCGCGCCGGGGTGAACCTGGGCGCCCGCAACGACCTGGTGCAGCGGATCAAGCGGGTGGCGGGACAGGCGACGCGGCCGGAGGTGATGGCGGGCGTGGGGCCGTTCGGGGCGCTGTTCCGGCTGGGGTCGTACCGGGAGCCGGTGCTCGTTTCGAGCACCGACGGGGTGGGCACGAAGCTGCGCATCGCGATGCTGATGGGGCGATACGACACCGTCGGGCAGGACCTGGTGAACCACTGCGTCAACGACATCCTGACATCGGGTGCGCACCCGCTGTTCTTCCTGGACTATGTGGGGAGCTCGGACCTGGCGGATGAGCGCAAGCTCGAACTGATCGGCGGCATGGCGCAGGCGTGCGCGGCGCACGGCTGCGCGCTGATCGGCGGCGAGACGGCGGATATGCCAGACATCTACGCGCCGGGCGACTTCGACCTCGTCGGGTTCATCGTGGGGGTGGTGGAACGCGAGCACGTGATCGACGGCTCGGCCATCGCGGAGGGCGACGTACTGCTGGCGTTGCCATCGACGGGGCTGCACACCAACGGCTACTCACTGGTGCGGCGCGTGTTTGGAGTTGGCACCGGCGGCGACGAAGCAGCCGATCGGGCGGCGCTGGAGCGCGACTACACGGAGCTGGAGGGCTCGTTGGGAGACGCGCTGCTGGCGGTACATCGCTCCTACTACGACGACCTGAAGCCAGTGCTGACACGGCTGCACGGGATCGCGCACATCACGGGCGGCGGGATCATCGACAACGTGCCGCGCATCCTGCCGGACGGGCTGGCGGCGCGGTTCGACGTGGGCGCGTGGCGCGTGCCGGCGCTGTTCTCGCTGATCCAGGATCGCGGCGCGGTTACGGATACAGACATGTACCACACGTTCAACATGGGGCTGGGGATGGTGCTGGCGGTCGCGCCGGAGGACGCGGAGGCGATCGGCGAGCAGGTGCGCGACGCGAAGGCGGTGGGGCGCGTGGTGCGGCAGGCGGATGAGCGAAGGGTGCTCATCGGCTAGCCTATGACGTTGCGCGCGATCCTGGCACCGTACGACAAGACCGGCCTGGTGGAGCTGGCCCGTGGGCTGGAGGCGCTGGGCGTCGAGCTGTACGCCACGGGAAATACGCAGCGCATCCTGCGCGAGCAGGGGGTCGCGGTGCGGCCGGTGAGCGACCTGACGGGCTTTCCGGAGATCCTGGGCGGACGGGTGAAGACGCTGCACCCGGGCGTGCACGGCGGCATCCTGGCGCGGCGCGACAAGCCGGAGCACCTGGCGGAGCTGGAGCAGCACGGCCTGGCGGCGATCGATCTCGTGGTGGGCGGGCTGTACCCGTTCGAGGAGACGGTGGCGCGGGAGGGCGTGACACTGGAGGAAGCGCTGGAGAACATCGACATCGGCGGGCCGACGATGCTGCGCGCGGCGGCGAAGAACTTCCCGCATGTGCTGCCGATCGTCGACCCGACGGACTACAACGACGTGCTGGACGCGCTGCGCAACGAGTCGACGCCGCTGGACTGGCGGCGGAAGCTGGCGGTCAAGGCGTTCCAGCACGTGGCGACGTACGACACGGCGATCGCGGCGTACCTGCGCGGCGGCGAGGACGCGTTCCCGGACGAGATCACGCTGGCGTACCGGAAGCGCGCCGACCTGCGCTACGGCGAGAACCCGCACCAGCGGGCGGCGCTGTACCGGCAGGTGGACCCGAACGCGCGCGTGCCGGAGGGGGTGGTGAACGCGCGGCAGCTCAATGGCAAAGCGCTGTCGTACGTGAACATCCTGGACGCGGACGCGGCGTGGTCGGCGGCGTGCGATTTCGCGGAGCCGACGGCGGTGATCGTGAAGCACATGACGCCGTGCGGGATCGCTAGCCGGGACGACCTGGCGGAGGCGTTCCGGCTGGCGTTCGAGGGCGACCCGATCTCGGCGTTCGGCGGGATCATCGCCATCAACCGGCCGGTGGACCGGGAGCTGGCGGCGGCGATCCGGGCGACGCGGCATCCGACGAGCGGGCAGCGGCTGTTCGTGGAGATCATCGTCGCGCCAGCGTACGGGGACGGGGCGGTGGAGCTGCTGGCGAAATCGAAGGACCTGCGGATCCTGGAGGCGCCGTTGGTGCGGATGGGGGAGCGGGCCATGGAGCGGCGGGGGATCGTCGGGGGAATCCTGATGCAGGAGTTCGACCGGATAGCTGACGATCCCTCAGAGATCCATGTACGTTCGCGACGGCAGCCCACGGACGCCGAGCTGGCGGACATGCGTTTCGCCTGGCGGTGCGTGAAGCACGTGAAGTCGAACGCCGTTGTAGTTGTCAGGGACCGGGTGATGGTGGGGATGGGCGCGGGGCAGCCGAACCGGGTGACCAGCGCCCGGCTGGCGGTGCAGGCGGCGGGGGAGCGGGCGCGCGGGGCGGTTTCGGCGTCCGACGCGCTGATCCCGTTTCCTGATACGGTGGAGGTGTGCGCCGAGGCGGGGGTGACGGCCGTGATCCAGACCGGCGGCTCGATCCGGGACGAGGATTCGGTAGCGGTCTGCGACGCGCACGACATGGCGATGGTGGCGACGGGTGTGCGCCACTTCAAGCACTAGGCGGGGCTGAAGAGGAAGCGGGAGCATGGCGATACAGCGGGATCTCACGAGCATTGTCCAGATCGAAGACGCGGTCGCGTCGCTGGACCACGGCGAGCGCGCGCGATTCGAGCGCATCTTCACGGTGAGCAGCACGGAGGGGCGGCTGGTGCCGCCGGACGCGATGCTGCCGTGGATCGAGAAGCAGTTCGGCAGCGTGGACGCGACGCGCTTCCAACGGATCATCAAGGTGACGAACGTGGTGACGCTGGAGGGCGTGCTCTTCAACTGGCTGCGTTCGAGCAGGCCAATGTGGCACCACGAGATCGACCTGGACGCGGAGCTATCGGACGGGCACGCGGACCCGCTGAACGACCCGTACAACGGGACGCCGGAGGACCTGTTCGGCCGGGTGCGGGGCAAGTACTGCGTGACGGCGAGCAACATCGCGAAGTTCGACGGGTTCCACGGGCTGGTGGTGTTCAACGAGCGGCACCCGCTGCGGTTCACGCGCGAGATGCTGCACGACTACATCGACACGGGCGGGCGCTGGGGCGACCTGGCGCACGCGTCGGATCTGGATGCCAAGTACTACATGTTCCTCTGGAACTGCCTGTGGCGTGCGGGGGCATCGCTGCTGCACGGGCATGCGCAGGTGATCATGGGGCGCGACATGCACTACGCGGCGGTGGAGCACCTGCGGCGGAGCGCGGCGGTGTACCAGGCGCACCACCGGGCGAACTACTTCAACGACCTGTTCCTTGCGCACGAATCGCTGGGCTGCGCGTTCGAGAAGGACGGCACGAAGGTGATCGCCAACCTGGCGCCGAAGAAGGAGAACGAGGTCCTGTTGCTGGCGCCGTTCGTGACGACGTCGCTGAAGGACCGCATCTACGAGGTGCTGGCGTGCTTCCGCGACCGGATGGGGATCAGCTCGTTCAACCTGGTGATCTACACGCCGCCGTGGGCGGAGACGGAGGAGAGCTGGGAGGGCTTCCCCGTCGTGGTGCGGATCGTCGACCGGGGGGACCCATCGAGCCGGACGGCGGACTTCGGAGCGATGGAACTGTACGCGCAGAGCGTGGTGTCGAGCGACCCGTTCGTGCTGGCGCGCGGCCTGCGCGAAGCGCTGGACGCGTAGCGGCGCCTTGCCCGGCTTCAGCATCTGGGACGTCTACGGTACGCAAGAGTACCTGACGCCGGGCGCCGCCGAGACACTTGACCTGATCGATCGCACGTTCGAGCTGGAGGATGGCGCGCTCGTGCTGGACGTGGCCTACGGCCGTGGCAGCGGGGCGCTACGGCTGGCGGCGCGGGGCTGGCGCGTGTTGGGCGTCGATACGCATCCCTTCGCAGTACAGGTAGCACGTGGTGCGGGTGCTCGGGCGCTGGGCGAACGCGCGGCGTTCGTCACCGGCGACGGCGGCGCGCTGCCGGTGCGCGACGGTGTGTGCGACGCCGCGATCTGCATCGGCGGGCCGAGCATCATCGGCACCCAGCGCTGCCTGCGCGCGATGCACCGCGCGCTCCGGCGCGGCGGCTGGCTGGCGGTGAGCGACTGGATGTGGAGGTCCGTGCCCGTGCCGCCGGATGCCATTCCGGCGGGGTACGGCATCGAACCACTGACCGCGGACGGGTACGCGGCACTGGTGCGGGGTCTCGGCTTCGAGGTGGCGCATGCGTCGGCGCTGCCGCGGGAGGCGTGGGACGCGTACTACGCGCCGATCCGGCCGCGGGTGGCCGAGCTGCGGGCAGCGCACGCTGATACGCCGCCGCAGCCGATCGAGGCGGAGCTGCGCGCCTGGGACAGCGGCATCGGCGCGGCGTGGTGGCGATACGGTGTGGTCATCGCGCGGAGGCGATAGCGTGCGCCGCCCTCAGGGCGTGACGGCGGTGCCGCCGCCGCCACCCGCCAGGACTCGCGCGAGGACGCCCTCGGCCCGCCCGTTAACGATGCGGGTGGCGCAGCCCACAACGGCCGCGCGCACGGCCGCCTCCAGTTTGGGGATCATGCCGCCGGACGCGACGCCGGACGCGATGAGCGCGGCCGCTTCGGCGGCGTCCAGGTGTCCGAGCAGGTGGCGGTCGCCGTCCAGTACGCCCTCAACGTCCGTGAGAAAGATCAGGCGCTCGGCGGCGAGCGCGGCGGCGATCTCCCCGGCGGCGGTATCGGCGTTGGTGTTGAGGAGCTGCGCGTGCGCGCCCTCGGCCTCGATGGCGATGGGGGCGACGACGGGCAGGTAGCCACGGTCGAGCAGATCTCGGAGCGGGCGGGGGTCCACGTGGTGGATCGTGCCGACAAAGCCGAGATCGGCGGCGTGGGGTCGCGCCTGGAGGAGGAGCCCGTCGGCGCCGCTGAGTCCGGCGGCGGGGGCGCCGAGCGCCGCGAGATCGGCGACGAGTTGTTTGTTGACGAGGCCGGCGAGGACGGCGACGACGATCTCCAGCGCCGCGGCATCGGTGACGCGGAGGCCGCGCACGAAGCGCGGTTCCAGGCCGGCGCGCTGGAGCCAGTCGCTGACGGTGGCGCCGCCGCCGTGCACGACGACGATCTGGCGGCCATCGCGGCGGGCGGCGGCGATGTCGCGGAGCGACGTGTCGTGCTGGCCCAGCGTGGAGCCGCCGAGCTTGACGACGGTGACGGCGGCGCTGTCAGGTGGTGTAGTCACTGTTGATGTGCACGTACTCCGGCGTGAGATCGCAGCCCCAGGCGGTGGCGGACGCCCGCCCGACGGCGAGATCGACGCGCAGGAGCACATCGCTCTTGCGCAGATGGGCGGACGCGGCGCGCTCGTCGAAGGCGAGCGGCTCCCCACTGTAGACCATGGTGGTGCCCAGCCACACACGGGCGCGCCGCAGGTCGATGCGGGCGTGGCTGCGGCCGACGGCCATCAGCAGGCGGCCCCAGTTGGGGTCGTTGCCGTGGACGGCCGTCTTGACAAGCGGCGACGCGGTGACGGTGCGGGCGGCGGCGCGGGCCTCGGCGTGGCTCATCGCGCCCTCGATGCGCACCTCGATCAGCTTCTCGGCGCCCTCGCCATCGCGGGCGAGCATCTTCGCCATGGCCGTGCAGACGTGACGCAGCGCCGCTTCGAAGGCGGTGGCCTCGGGCGTGTTCTCGCCGATTTGCGGGCCACCGGCGGCGCCGTTCGCCAGCAGGACTGCCATGTCGCTTGTGCTGGTGTCGCCGTCCACGCTGATCATGTTGAGGGAGTCGTTGACGGCTGCGCGGAACGCACGGCGGAGGTAGGGGCCATGGACTTCGGCATCGGTGGTCACGAAGCAGAACATGGTGGCCATGTCCGGATGGATCATGCCGACGCCCTTGGCGACGGCGCCCATCGTGTAGCGGTGTCCGCCCGCATCGAAGCGGACGGCCATCGTCTTGGGACGGGTGTCGGTGGTCATGATGGCGCGCGCGAAGTCGTAACCGCCGGCCTGGGTGAGCACGATGCGTGGGACACCGGCGCGGATCTTCTCCATGGGGAGGGGCTTGCCGATGACGCCGGTGCTGCCGACGAGGATCTCGTTCGTGCGAGCGCGGACCTTCGCAGCGGCGAGCTCGCACATCTCCTGCGCATCGGCCCATCCGCGCGGCCCGTTCGCGACGTTCGACACGCCGGCGTTGACGATGATGGCGCGTGCGATGCCGCCGCGGCCGTGCAACTGCGACATGACGACTGCGTCGCCCCGCACGACGTTGCGGGTAAACATCGCGGCGACAGAGGCGGGGCCATCGGAGGCGAGGATGCCGAGATCGAGCTTGTCCTTGCCGGGCGCCTTGATCCCGGCGTAGACGGCGCCGGCGACGAAGCCCAGGGGGCTGGTCGCATTGCCGCCGCGCACCACGGTGATGCCGCCCTTCGCGGCGGGCTTCGCCACTACGGGAACAGGCCGATCTGCTCGAGGCCCGCGGTCTCGGGGAGTCCGAACATGACGTTGAAGCATTGCACGGCGGCCCCGGCGGCGCCCTTGCCGAGATTGTCGAGCGCGCTGGCGACGACGACGCGCCCGGTGCGGCGGTCGACCGTCGGATGGACGACGCAGTAGTTGGTGCCGGCGACGTGCTTGGTGGACGGCGGCGCATCGGAGACGCGGACGAAGGGCGCGGCGGCGTAGAAGTTGCGATATACGTCGCGAAGGCCTTCGGCGTCGAGGGAGGTGCCGGGGCGGAACGTGGCGTAGCAGGTGCTGAGGATGCCGCGCGTCATGGGGATGTAGTGCGGCACGAAGGTGATGGCGGGGGCGGGAGCTTCGGCGAGCGAGCCGAGTTCCTGCGTCATCTCGGGCAGATGGCGGTGGCCGTCGAGTGCGTAAGGCGCGACGTTTTCGTCGGCCTCCGAGAAGTGGACGCTGAGGCCGAGGGCGCGGCCAGCCCCGGAGAGCCCCGTCTTGGTATCGGCGATCACGTCAGCCTCGATCAGCCCGGCGGCGGACGCGGGCGCGAGCGCGAGGATGACGCCGGTGGAGTGACAGCCCGGCGCGGCAACCAGGCGGGCCGCGGCGATCTCGGCGTGGTGCAGCTCCGGCAGGCCGAAGACGGCGCGCGCCAGGAGCTGCGGGGCCGGGTGCGTGACGTGGTAGGCCGCCTCGTAGTCCTCGACGCGGCGGAGGCGGAAGTCGGCGCTGAGGTCGATGACGGGCACGCCGGCCTCGACGTAGGGGACGAGCTGCGCGGCCGCGGCGGCGTGCGGCAGGGCCGAAAACACGACATCGACGTCGGGCAGTGCCTCGTCAACGGGCATATCAAGCGGCCAGAGGTGCGGGAAGACGTCGGCCAGGCGCTTGCCGGCGGCGCTGCGGCCCGTGACCGCGGTCAAGCGGACGTCGGGGTGGCCGTGGAGCAGACGTGCCAACTCGGCGCCAGCATAGCCGGTGACGTTGAGGATACCGGCGGTCTTCATGGCACTCAGCGTACCGGTTCGTGCGAGGCGGTAACAGCCGCGTAGACGTGGGCGACGATGGGCGCGGGAGCCCGCGGATCAGCGATGCGCGCCCGGGTGGGCGGCGTCAGTCGTCGGCGGGTGGCTCGATGGGGGTCGTGACGAGCGCGCGGCCGATCCAGAAGGCGATGTAGAGCGCGCCGAGGAATCCCGCGGTGACGGGGAGCGCGAGCGCCATGTAGGACTTGCGAAGGACGCCGAGCAGGAAGGTGATGCCGGTGACGACGCTGATCGCGCAGATGATCATGCCGGCGGTGTGCGAACGCTCTGCTCCCATGGGGGTCTCCTTCGTGGTGGCGAGTCCGCCGGTGTTATAGCAGCGCGTCCGGGCCGGACGCAAGCGCGGGCGCGCCGCTGTTACGGGCGTCCGGAGCCGTCCGGCACATCCGCCCAGGCGGCCATGTACTCCATGACGACGAACGTGTTGCCGGCGCGGCGCGAACGCCCGCAAACGCGAAAGCCGGCCTTTTCGAAGGCGCGCTGGGCGCGGGTGTTCCAGTCCAGCGTCTTGAGGTAGACGCGGCGGAAGCCGGTGACGCGGATGATGTGGCGGAGCAGCGTGCGCACGGCGTCGCTGCCGTAGCCCTTCCCCCAGTACGCCCGCTCGCCGATGGTGATGCCGATCTCCGTCTCGCGGCGGATCGTATCGATGTTGTAGTACATGGCGTTGCCGATGTGGCGGCCGGCGGTGTCTTCGATGGCGAGGCTGCGGCGGTAGGGGCTGGGGTAGGAGAGTTCGTCGCGGTAGAGGGCGAGGTAGTCCTGGTAGGTGGCGGCGAACGGACGCGCGGCGTCGTAGCGGGCGAGTTCCGCATCGGTACGCCAGCGAAAGTCGTCGTGGGCGTCGCCGAGCCGCTTTTGGCGCAGCACGATGAGCTCGCCGCGTGCCACTTCTCCTTCGACCGTCGTCGTCACGCCGTCTCTGCTCCCAGCGCCGCGAGCGCGCGGCGGACTACCAGCATCTCGTTCCTGTGGGTCATGATGCGCAGCGCTTCCTCCGCGGGAAACCATTCGACGCGGTCGTACTCGCCGTCGTGCTGGGCGACGCTGCCCGCTCCGGAGGGGCGCATGAGGAAGTGGTGCACCGTCTTCTCGAAGCGGACGCCCTGCTGCGGGCGGGCGAACTGGTACTGAATCGTACCGAGATCCTGCTGGATGTCCACGCCGAGCCCCGTCTCCTCGCTGACTTCGCGCAGGGCCGTCTCGTGGAGGGACTCGCCGCGCTCCGGGGTGCCTTTCGGCAGCGCCCACAGCCCTTCCGGCGTGCGGCCGCACAGCAGGATCTCAATGCCGCGGCCTCCGTGGCGATACACGACGCCACCGGCAGAGACGGCCTGTTCGACGTGCAGGCCGCGGCCTTCGGTGGTCATTCGCCGTCCTCGTCTTCATCTTCGGCCACGCTCTTGTCGAGGTACATGCGGAAGCCGAGCGGATCCTCGATGAAGTCGGCCTCGGCGAGCGCGTCGCTGACCGCTTCGAGCACGCGCTCGTCGTCGTGCTCGGCGGCGATGGCGTGGAGGATGGAGCGGGCAGCCGGGCCGCCGACCTGGCCGATGGCGGCGATGGCAGCCTCCTGGACTTCGGCGTCGTCGTCGTGGGCGAGGCCGGCGAGGGCGGCGAGCGCGGCCTCGTCGCCGATGGCGCCAGCGGCGGTGGCGGCCTCGAAGCGCATCTCGGCATCGTCGCTGATGATCTCGTCCAGGATGGTAGGGAGCCAGCGGCCGTCGGCGTTCCGTCCCATGGCGTGGACGGCGCTGATCGTGAGGCGGCGGTCGGCGCTTCCGTAGGCGTCTTCGATCAGGTCGGGCACCCAGTCGTCGGAGGCGACACCGAGCGCCTCGATCGCGCGCCCGCGCACTTCGGCCAGCTCCGCTTCGTCGCGGAACGTGGCGCGCAGGGCGGCCTTGATCTCGCGGACGAGGGCGCCATCGCGCGAGGCGATCTCTGCGCGGAGCAGGCAGCGTCCCAGGCCGAGCGCGGCTTCGGCGCGGACGAGGGCTTCAGGATCGTGCAGGAGGCGGATGAGGATGCCCGCCAGGTCGTCACCTTCGTACTCCCAGAGCGCCTTGATCGATTCGGCGCGCACCTGGACGTCGTCGTCGAGCAGCCCGACGAAGAAGACGGCGCTGAAGTCCAGCTCGACGTTGTCTTCGATGAGGTCGCTCAGCATGTCGATGATGTCGCGGCGCCGCTGGATGCTGAGCGTCTTCCAGACGTCGAGGAAGTGACCACGGTCGGCGCCGGCGAGGCCGCTGAGCGCGATCAGCTCGGTCGCGGGCGGCGGCCGGTCGTCGGCCTCGAGTTTCGGCAGCAGGGTTTCGAGAGACATGAGCGCTCCTGCGGGACGCGGCACGCGCGCAGCCGGTAGCGACGCGTGATGCCGATCAGCGGCCGGGCCGCCGGGGGACTCGACTCAGTCTATGGATCGCGATCGCAAGGTGTCAACGATCGTCGTCCCGTCGCGCGCCGGTCGTGACGGCCGGGGACGCCTCGCGCGCCGCCGGTGGTCGCAGCGCAGGCGTCCGCGAGCGCGAGAGGCGCACGCGGACGATGGCACGGAGCACGCTCCAGCCGACGCCGGGGCTGAGCTTCTTGCCATCTTCCACGCCGCGCGGCGCGTAGGTCACCGGTACCTCGACGATGCGGTGCCCGTCACGCAGCAGCCGGCAGGCGATCTCCGCGTCGAGGTCGAAGCCGTTGCAGCGCAGGTCGAGCGAACGGGCGACGTCGGCGTGCATCACCTTGTAGCAGGTGAGGATATCGGTGAGCCGTGCGAGGAAGAGCAGGTTGGCGGCCCAGGTGAGCAAGAGGTTGCCGGCGTAGCCGACGAGGGGTGCGCCGGCGCGGCCGCGGCCCTTGAAGCGCGAGCCGAATACGACGTCGGTGCGTCCGGCGACGATCGGCGCGATCAGCAGCGGGATCTCGGCGGGGTCCAGTTCGAGGTCCGCGTCCTGGACCATGACGATGTCGCCGGTGGCGCGCTCGAAGCCGGTGCGGACGGCGCGGCCCTTGCCGCGCGCGGCGTCCTCGAGCACGAGCACCAGTCCGTCGGCCTCGCCCAGCGCGAGCAACTGCTCGCGGGTGCCGTCCGTGGACGCGCCATCGACGACGATGATCTCCTTTGGCATGCCGCAGTCGACGGCGCGCACGCGCTCGATCAGGGGCAACAGGGTGTCGCGCTCGTTGCGGACGGGGATGATGATGGAGAGCTTCATGCGTGGCGCTCCGCGAGCAGGCGGGCGGCGTCCTCGAGTTGCTCCAGGCGGTCGATGGCGAGCCAGTCGTCGGTGAAGTGGTAGGCCCCGACGCTGCGGCCGGCGGCGAGCAGGCCGTTGACGAGGTCCGGCATATCGAAGAAGCGGTCGGGGGGGACCATGTCGAGCGCGGAGGGCTGCAAGGCGTAGATGCCGGCGCTGACGATATCCGCCTCGACCGGCTTTTCGACGATGCCGGTGACGCGTCCGCCCGCCGTCTGGACAACGCCGTACGGGTGCTGGAGGCGGAACTCGCGCGTCGCGACCGTCAACTCGTGGCCACCGCGGCGGTGATGGTCGAACAGCGCGTGCATGTCGAGGTCGGTGAGGATGTCGCCGTTCATGACGAGCAGCGGCTCATCGGGCGGCAGCTCAAAGGACGCGCGCACGAGGGACAGCGGACCGGCGGTGCCCAGCGCGTGGGCTTCGCGCACGTAGTCGATGCGGACGCCGAGCTGTGCGCCATCGCGGAAGTACGTCTCGATCAGCTCGGCGCGGTAGCCGACAGCGATGATCAGTTCGCGGAAGCCGAACGGCTTGAGGCGCTCGACGATCTCCTCCAGGATGGGGCGCTCGCCGACGGGGAGAAGGGGCTTCGGGATGGTGTAGGTGAGCGGCCGCAGGCGCACGCCCTTGCCGCCGGCGAGGATGACCGCCTTCATACGGCGTACTCCGCCGGACGATAAAGGTCGATGTGGTCGCCGATCCAGGCGGCGGTGCGCCGCAGCCCGTCGTCGAGCGAGGTGGTGGCGCTCCAGCCGGCGAGACGCCCGGCCTTCGCGCTGTCGGAGAGGAGGCGGGACACCTCGCTCTTCGCCGGCCGGAGCCGCTGCTCGTCGCCTTCGACGCGCAGGTCGCGGCCGACGATGCGTCCGACGGCGGCGACGACGTCGCGGATGCTCACCTCGCGGCCGGAGCCCGCGTTGACGACTTCGCCAAGCGCCGCATCGGCCTCGGCGATGGCGACGAATCCGCGCGCGGTGTCCTCGACGAAGGTGAAGTCGCGCGTCGTGTCGAGCGTGCCGAGGCGGAGCGGGCCGCCGGCGATGGCCTGGCTGATGATCGTAGGGATGACGGCGCGGGCGGACTGGCGCGGGCCGTAGGCGTTGAACGGGCGGACGATGGTGACCGGCAGGGCAAAGGAGCGGTGGAAGCTGAGGCCGAGCGCATCGCCGGCGATCTTGGTGGCGGCGTAGGGTGATTGCGCCTGCAACGGGTGTTCCTCGTCCATGGGCACGCGCACGGCGCTGCCGTAGACCTCGCTGGTGGAGGTGAGCACGACGCGTTCGAGCGAGCCGAGCTCCTTCGCGGCGATCAGGACGTTGGAGGTGCCGACGATGTTCGTGTCGATGACCTCCTGGGGGTGCTCGTAGGAGTAGGGGATACCGATGAGCGCGGCGAGGTGGAAGACGGCGTGGGCGCCGCGCAACACCTCGCGCACGGCGTCGGCGTCGCGCACGTCGCCGAGCGTGACTGCGACGTGGCCAAGCGTGGCCGCCGGGAGGAGATCGAGGCAACCGCGCTGGCTGCGCGACGTGTAGCGGAGCATGGCGCGCACGTGGGCGCCGCGGGCGACCAGCTCTTCGACGAGGTGGCTGCCGATGAAGCCGCCGGCGCCGGTGACGACGACCGTTTTACCTTCGAAGCGCACGCACCCCCCATCCGACCAGGCGGACGAACAGCCCGCCGAGCGCGATCAGCGCCAGTATGACGGAAACGAACGCCCAGATGTAGAGCGTGACGGTGAGCGCGAGCGTGAAGGAGACATCGCCGGTGAGGACGACGGCCATCGCGACGGCCGGCGTGGCGAGGAAGAGCCAGAATGCGACCCGCAGCCAGTGAGTGGCGAGGGGGTTCACGGCCGCGGCGCACCGGTTCCGCGCAGCAGTTCAGCGGGCGTCCGGCCGCCGGCGACGTCGCGCCAGCCGGCGGCGGCGGCGGACCAGAGCGACGCCAGCGCGGGCCCGGCGAAGATCGCGATCGGCAGGTAGAGGGCGTAGTGGTAGCGCGGGTCGCCGATGAAGAGGACGCCGAAGACGACCATGTAGAACGGCACCAGTGCGAACACGGCCCAGTGTTTGAGGTCGCGCGGGCGCCACCACAACGGCAGGCCCGCGAGCGCCAGGGCGATCAGCCCGAAGAACGTGAAATCGGAGAGCCGGATCAGCCGGTCCGCGCCCTGCGCGCTGAACCAGGGCTTATCGCTCTGGATCCATGTGACGCCGCTCTCATCGCTGCGGAAGAGGCGGTACATGCGCTGAGGGATCAGCTCCAGCTCGCGCAGCTTGTGGTGGAGTGCCCAGTCGCGCGCCAGGCGCGATCCCTCGCTGTTGGACTGCAGCTCGATCTGCTTGCGGCCCAGTCCCGCGAAGGGCGCTTCGAGCTGGCCGACGGCCGTGAGACTGGCGCCGCCATCGGTCTGCGGGTTGTGTCCCTGGTAGGAGACGCGGCCGGACCCCGTGGTGCCGACGATCACTTCGCCCATCTGGATGCGGTTGCGCACTGCCCAGGGCGTCACGATCAGCGCGGCGCCGACGGCGAACGCCACGAGCGGCAGCACAGCGTTCCGTCGCCAGTGGAGCAGCATCAGCAGCGCGAGCACGCCGCCGTACGCGAGGAATTCGCCGCGCACATAGCCGGCGAACGCCGTGAGCGCGCCCAGGCCGACCAGCAGCGGCAGGTTCGGACGGTCGCGGTCCAGCACGAAGTAGACGGTGAGCGTCAGCAGGAGGCCGAGCAGGAAGCCGAAGTAGGTCTCCGAGAGCAGCACTGCGGTGAACAGGGCGTGCGAGGGCAGGAGCGCGAGGGCGAAACCCGCGAAGATTGCGGCGGCCTGGTCGAAGAGGCGCCGGGCGATCAGGTAGACGAAGACGCAGGTCAGCGAGCCGAAGAGCACGTTGGCCAGGCGGCCCGCCGTCTCGGAATCGCCGGTGAGCTTGTAGATGGCCGCGAGCGTGACGGGGTAGCCGGGCGGCCAGAGCGCCGTCGGCGTGAGCTGGTGCTCGCCAGGGTAGATCGGCGTGCCGTCCGGGGCCTTCCAGACGGTGGGATCGAACACGTAGCCGTCGCCGGCGGCGAGGTGGCGCGCCGTCGTGTCGTACCACACGGAGTCGTCGTAGCGGCCGTCGCGCGGGTCCGGGTGGACGTAGGCGACGACGCCGAGGCGGACGACGAGCGCGACGGCGAACACAGCCAGCGCCCAGCGCGCGGCGGCGGTGCGGTACCACGGCTGGTCAGCCCGCGCGAACATCGATCCGGTCCATGGCTGGCAGGCGGCGGGCGCGGCGATCCCACAGCGCCACGATCGTGGCGGCGGCGACGACGACCACCAGCGGGATGGCGGGGAAGTGGAAGCGCGGGTCGCCGAAGAAGACGAGCGGAATGGCCAGGATGTACAGGAGCGCCGCCATGACGGCGAGGCGCCGGATGTCCCTCGCGAGGACGAAGGCGAGGGCGCCGGCGATCGCCAGCGCGCCGGCGGCGTAGTAGATGGCGTTGGCGGCGAACGCCAGCACCTCGCGGCGGAAGGCCGGGATGAAGTAGTCGTTGCCGTAGGACTCCGCTGCCCAGAGGCCGTCATCGTCCTTGTACAGCAGCCAGTAGGCCTTCTGGGCGATTAGCTTCGGCATGCGCAGCGGGTGCGTGACCACGTCGTGGACGGCGATGCGCACGCCTTCCTTGTTGCGCCCCAGCTCGACCTGTTGCGGCGTCTGCCCCTGGAAGCCCGCGAAGCACTTGCCCTGCAGCGTGAAGGCGCCCTGCGCGCCGAGAAAGTTGCCGATGCACAGATCGTCACCGAGGTTGGTCGACGGCCCGGTGAGCTGGCCGAAGGCGAGCGAATTTCGCACAGACCACGGGACGACGAGCACGGCGATGCCGGCCCAGACGATGAGCGCCTGCACGAGCGCGCGCTTGCGGGAGCGGAGGCAGAACAGCCAGAGGAGCAGCAGCACCGCCGGGAACATCAGCGTCACGCCACGGGTCATCGTGGCGGCACTGAGCAGCAGGCCGGCGGCGAAGAGGCGGTACCAGGGCATACCGTCGCGGCTCCACGGGTCCCAGAGCAGCACCAGTAGGGCGCCGACCCACATCAGCGTGAACAGCGGCTCCGAGAGGACGGTGCCGTTGTAGTAGACCTGGCTGGGAAAGACGGCGAGCAGCCCTCCGGCTACGAGGCCGACCCGGCGGTCGAAGATGCGGCTGGCGAGCAGGTAGATCAGCACCACCGTGATGGCGCCGAACATGCCGTTCATCATCTTCATCGAGAACGTGCTGCGGTCCCAGCCGAAGATGTCGCCGGCTTTCTTCAGGGCGCCGAGGGTGGCTGGATAGCCGACGGGGTAGTACGCGAACTTCTCGCCGGTGGGGCGCACGTAGCCGCCGCCGTCCGCGATCGTATCGCCGAAGAGAGCATAGAGCGTGGGGTCGTTGAGCCCGCGCGGCGGGCGGTCGTTGTAGGCCACCCAGGCCGCGCGGGGGACGATCGCCAGAGCGAAGAGCAGCAGCATGAGGAGCAGGTCCAGCCGAAGCAGGGGAGACGCGCGCAACGCGGGGGCGCCCGGTGCTGTGTCGCGTTCCGTGGTGGCGGCGTGCGTCCGTAGGGTCACGCCTCGGCGTACCTTCCGCCGAGCGCGCGCTCGGGACTACGCAGCGCGGCGACCAGCTCGACGACGCCGCGGGCACCGAGGACGGCGATGGCGAAGACGACCGGGTAGTGGAAGCGCGCATCGCCGAAGAAGACGACGTGCGCGGCGGTCCAGGCGAGCACCGTCAGCGGCAGCAGGCCGGCCAGGCCGCCGAGCTGGCGGCGGGTGGCGACGAGTCCCACGGCGGCGAGCGCGATGGCGGCGAACCATACTCCGTTCGCGAGGTTGCGCAGCCCGTGTTCGACGGACGGGGAAGCGTAGTAGTCGGGGCGATAGGCGGCGTTCCAGTCGAGCGCCGTGGCGTCGGATTCGTACATCGCGCGGATCTTGGCGCCGGCGAGGCGGACCTCGTTGACGGGGTGGCTCAGCATGTAGGAGAGGCCCTTTCGGAGCGCGAGCTGGTCCGCCTTCACCTCGTACTGTGGCTGGGTGAGAGTACCACGCTGCGGCAGCGGGGGGTCGGCTTCCGGGATGCCCATGCGGCCGGTGGCATCGCTGTGATTGCCGATCCAGAGGTTCGGGCCAAGGTTGGTGGAGATCAACACGGGACTACCGAGCTGATGGTCGTTGCGCACGACCCACGGTGCGATGACGAGCGCGGCGGCGACTCCCGCGAGGGCGACCCAGGCGAAGGCGGGCCGCCAGCGGTACCCGGCCATGCCCCATCCGGCGAGCGCCAGCGGCAGCAAGATCAGCGCCTGGCCGCGGGTCAGCGCCGCCGCGCCGACGACGACGCCGAGCGCGAGCAGCGCGGTGCCGCGCCAGGCACCGGCGCGGGGCACCAGCACGATCAGCAGGAAACCGAGCGCGAACAAGAAGGTGAAGAGCGGCTCCGAGAGCGTGAGCGAAGAGAAGTAGATCTGCCCGGGCCACAGCGCCAGTGCCAATGCCGCAACGAGCGCCGTGCGCCGGTCGAACAGGGTGTGGGCGATGGCGTAGACCACGGCGACGGTGGCCGTGGCGAGGACGACGTTCGCGGCGTAGGCCTGCGTGGTGCCCGTGCCGGCGATCTTGAACAGGACGCCGAGCGCGACGGGGTAGCCGGGGGGCCAGGCGGCGGTGGGCGTGCCGGTGAACGGGTTGACGTAGCCGTCGCCGTGAGCGAAGAAGCGGGCGGCGGCGTAGTACCAGGCGGTGTCATCAAAGCGGCCGTCGGCGGGGTTCGGGTGGACGAAGATGATCCAGGCGATGCGGACGGCGGCGGCGATGAGGATGACGAGGAACAGGGTGGGGAGTTGCCGGCGAATCCGTTGAGCCGTCAACTGCCGGTCATCACTCCCGCTGGCCGCTCCGGGCGAGCACGGCGGCGGGCGTGACCTGGCGCAGGTGCCCGCCCTGCAGCTCGACGAGGTACGGCTCCCCTTCCAGGCTCCGCTGCAGCCGCGCGAGATCGGCCGCTGTGTAGGCCCGGACGCTGACGTCCTTACCATACAGCGCGCGGCCCACCGACGTCATCCACGTCGGCTGCCAGAGCGGGTTTGTCCAGAGCCCCTGATCGTCGACGACGTAGATCGTCGTGCCGGGCGGGACGTGCTGGTAGGTAGCGCGGAGGTCATCGGCGAGGAGGCGCCAGCGGCTGGTCTCCTGCACGAAGGGCTGAGTCTGGCGGATCGTCTGCCAGGAGTACAGGCCGGCGACGCTCACGACGGCGACGGCGGCAAGGACATGGGCGCCGGGCCGCCAGAGCCGCGCCGCGTGCTGGTGCACCCAGCCGGCGCCGATCGCAACGAGGATCGCGAAGAACGGCAGCGACATGTACGTGTATCGCGTGGCGGTCCACATCTTGCTCGGGACGTACGGCATGACGCCGATCACCATGCCGACGGCCGCGAGGCGTGCGATCATCGGCCCGCGGACGAAGAAGAAGATCGCGCAGGCGATGACGATCGACCCCCAGGTCCACTCGAGGGCCGAGGGGTTGAGCGGGATGGCGCCGACGGGGTAGGCGAGGCGCGACATGTAGACCCACGTCTCGCGCGGCATGTGCCAGCCGACGCCGTAGAAGCCGCCATCGACGCCCTGGCAGCCACAGCCCGCGAGCCCGCCCACCAGCAGGGTGGAGGCGGCGGCGAACGGCATCATCTTGACGACGAAGTCCAGCGGGTCGCGGCGGCGCGCCAGCGATGCGGCGGCGTAGTACACGAGCAGCACGGCGCCGATGACCACGCCGCCTTCGTTTGCCAGGAATCCGGCGACGAAGAGGCCGAACGAGGCCCAGTACCACGCGGCGCGGCGCTCGCCACTCTCGACGTAGCGGTAGAGCGTGTAGAGCGACGAGATGAGGAAGAACTCGCTGAGGATGTGCGGGAAGGCGGTGATGTAGGTGACCGTGTGGACCGCGGATGCCGACACGGCGAAGATCGCGGCGGCGGCGATGGCGGGGAGCGTGTGCTTCGTCATGGAGAGGACGAGCGCGTACAGGACGACGACGGTGGCCAGGTGGAAGGTGAGGTTGACGATGCGCCAGGGGAGGGCATTGAAGCCGAAGAGCTTGAACTCGCCCCAGTAGGCCAGCATCGTCAGCGGGCGCCAGTTCGGCGTCATGTCGCGCAGCAGGAGGACGTCGCGCATATACGCGGGGAAGGTGCGCGTCCTGATGTCGCCAAGGACGAGGAAGTCGTCGCCGAAGAAGTAGAAGTGCATCGTGGGGACGTGGATGCCGATGACGAGGGCGATGAGGAGCAGGAGGGGCAGGTGCCGGACGTTGCGGCGAAGGACGGCCGCCAGTTCCCCGGCGTCGGGACGATCGAAGACGGTGGCGCGCGTCGCAATGACGGCCATCTATCTGTGTGCTCCGACGCTCTGCATGAAGGCGCCTTACCCGATGTTCAGGACGTTGTCGCGATAGTAACATCGGCTATTTGCGGCGGCAATGCAGGAGGCGAGGGAATGGCGCCGAATGTAAAGCCGGGGAGGTGCGGGATGGGGCGGCGTCAATCCGACGCGCGAAGCTGAGCAGGCTGCACGCTACTCGGCCGGCGGGGCCAACGTGCGATACCTGCCGCGGAAGAAGAGGAGCGGCGCGCCATCCCGGACGATGCCCTGCTCCACGACCTCGCCGATGACCATGGAGTGGTCGCCGCCGGAGTGAATCGATGCGACGCGGCACTCCAGGAAGGCGACGCAGTCCTCCAGGACCGGCGCGCCGGTGACTCCGCGGCGAAACGGCACGCCGCGGAGCGAGCCTAGTTCGGGCTCGGCATGTTGCGCGAACAGGCGGGAGATGTCCTCCTGATGGTCGCCCAGGACGTTGACGGCGAACACGCGGCCCTGCTCGATAACGCGGTGGGTGTAGGTGCCCTTCTCCACGCAGACGAGCAGCATGACCGGGTCGAGCGAGAGGGAGGCGACGGCGTTGGCGGTCATGCCCTGGAGCTCGTCGCCGGCGGCGGTGGTGATGACGGTAACGCCCGTGGCAAAGTGGCCGATGACGGCACGGTAGTCAAACGGATCGATCTTCACGAGGGCTCCCGGCGGTTCAGGCGTTGCCGGGGCACTATAGCATCGGTCGCGGCGTGGCGGACCGGCGCGGGCTACGCGTCTTCGAGCGGGATGATGACGCTGGCGTGCGCGGCGTTGAGCAGCACGAAAGGCGCGCGGGCGGCAGCGTCATCGGCCGCAGCGTGCTGCCGGCGATCGTAACATCGGTGAGGAGCATGTAGCGCTCGTTGGTGGCGGCGTTGCGGAGGGAGTCGCTGAGGCGCACGCCCGGCGCGTGGGAGTAGTCGCCCTCGACGAGCCCGGACGCCGTAAAGATGCGGACGCGGGTGCGGGCGCGCTCGAAGTGTTCCGGAGATGTGGGGGTGGTGCGCAGGTCGTTCATCGCGGAGCCTCCCTGTGGACGGGGTCGTCGCCGAGTCCGGCGGCGACGAGGTGCGACTGGTCGTTCAAGAGGAGTAACGTGCCGCCGTCCTCGTGTATATCAAGCAGCGTCCGCGCCGCGAGGCCATGGCGAAGCCGGCGGAAGTCGGCCAGCGGGAGATCGATGGCGCGGCAGATCAGCGCCAGGATGACGAAGTTGTGCGTGACGGCGGCCACGCAGGCTTCGGGGGATGCGGCGCGCCAGCGCTGGACGGCGTCCCACGCGCGCTGCTGTACCTCGCGCAGGGTCTCGCCACCGGGCATCCGGGCATCGGCCGCGTGCGGAGAGAGCCAGGCGCGCAGGAAGTCCGGATAGCGCTCACGGAGCGCCGCTCCGGACAGGTGCTCCATCTCGCCAACGTCCATCTCGGTGAGGTCGACGGCGACCGTGACGGCGACGGCGGTGTGCGCGGCGATGGCGGCTGCCGTCTCGGCCGCCCTGGCCAGGGGGCTGGAGTACAGGGCGTCGGGTGGCGTGGTGAACGACGTTGCGACGGCGCGGGCCTGGGCGCGGCCGCGTTCGGTGAGCGGCGCATCGTAGCGGCCAAGCGTCAGTCCATCGCGGTTGTGCTCCGTCTCGCCGTGGCGGAGCAGGACGAGGCGCATCAGCCGGCGAAGCGGCCGCGCTTGCGCCATGCGTCGCGGGCGGGCGACGTGCCGGCGAGCACGAGACGCGTGCGGTGGATGCGCACCGGCACGCCGAAGCCCAGCGCGGCGGCGAGCTGGTCGGGCCGGCCGGAGCCGGTGTTGTCGTTGCGGAGGCGCATCTGGAGGCGCAACGTGGCGGGATCGGGGCGCGTCACGCGGATGTCATCGACGAGCGTGCGGATGTCGTACTGGCGGACCTCGTCCTCGCGCATGTGCTGCCAGGGCACGCTGGCGGCGGCGAGGAAGCGGGCGACGGCATCCTCGGCGTCGCCGCAGGCGTCAGCCGGGAAGTCGACGTCGTACTCGGCGAATCGCACGTCGGCCTGGAGCGCGGGCAGCGCCATGCCGACCTCCTCGACGGAGCGGACGCTCATCGCCGGCGGGAGCTGCGGGGCGAGGCGCTCCATCAGCTCGCGCGGCGACAGCGGTTCCTCCAGGAAGACGTCCATCAGTTCGCCCTCGCTCGTGGTGCCGACGGCGAGTGGCGCCGCAAGGGCGATCTGGGCGTGCGGCGAGAAGCCCTCCGAGTAGCTGACGGGCACGCCGCCGCGGCGCAGCGCGCGCTCCCAGAATCGCATCTGGTCCAGGTGGGTGATGTACTTCATCTCATCGCCGCGGGCGAACGTCACGCGGAGCCGTTGCACCTTCACAGGGTGCCCTCGCCGCTGCTCAGCTTCGTGATCACGACGCTCTCGATCTTCACGCCGTTGACTTCGGATACGGCGATGCGGCAGCCGTCCAGCGTCACGGTCTCGCCCTCGCGTGGGATGTGCCCCAGCTGCTCCAGCATGAAGCCGGCGATGGTCTCGTAATCGCCATCCGGGATCTCGAGGCCCAGTTCCTCGCGAAGGTCGTAGATGCTCATGCCGCCGTCGACGCGCGTCGTGTGCTCATCGATGGCGGAGAACTCTTCCGAGGGCTGGCCCAATTCATCGACGACGCGGCCGACCATCTCCTCCAGCAGCAGCTCCAGGGTGACGACGCCGGCGACGCCGCCATATTCGTCGACGACGATGGCCATCTGCTGGCGTTCGTCCTGCATCTGCCAGAAGAGCGCGCTGACCAGCTTGGTCTCCGGGATGAAGACCGCGGGGCGGATCAGCGTCTCGATCGCTGAGTCGTCAGCCACCTTGCCCTCGGCGAGCGCGCGCAGCACGTCCTTGATGCTGACGATGCCGACGACGTCGTCGACGGTCTCGTGGTACACGGGGAAGCGCGAGTGCGGTGACTGGTCGAACGTCTCGTAGAACTCGCGCACCGTCTCGTCGCGCTCGAGCCAGACGACCTCGGTGCGGGGGATCATGATCTCCTTGACGCGGCGGTCGTGGAAATGAAACACGCGGTCCAGCAGCTCCGCTTCGCCGGCGCCGACGGATCCCTCTTCGGCGCCGATATCGATGAGCATGCGCAGCTCCGCTTCGGTGACGGTGTGTGACACCCCGGCGCGGCCGAAGAGGTTGGGGATGACGGCGAGCGCGTTGATCAGCGGCGTCGCGAGCCGGACGAGCAGCTCGACCGGGAGGGCAACGGCAAAGGCGAGGCGTTCCGGTGAGCGCGCGGCCATCACCTTCGGCGTGTACTCGCCGAACTCGGTCGAGATGAGCGGGATGGCGACGAGGCTGGCGAGGTAGCCCCAGTTCCCAAAGGTGCTGACGGCCAGCACGGTACCGGCGGTGGAGGCGAGGAAGATGGAGATGTTCTGCAGGATCACGACGACGGCGAAGTAGCGCTCCTGCGAGCCCTTGAGCCGCTCCAGCGCGCGCGCCGAGCGATGGCCCTCCTCCGCCGCGGCGCGCACCTTGAGGCGGCTCGATGCGACGACGGCGATCTCGACGGCGTTGACGGCGGCGTAGCCGATGAGCCCGCCCACGAAGAGCGCGGCGGCCAGCGGCGTGGGAATTGAGAGGGACGCGCCATCGGCGAGCAGGGTGCCGAAGAGCGGCAGGCTGTCTACCATGCGGTGATCGCGGACTCGGGGCCGCGTGGCCGGGGCGTACTCCGTCCCGGTGCGGCAATCATAACGCACCGGCGCGGCCGGGGTCCGGCCGTCAAGCGGTGGCGGCGGACGCCGGGTGATCCGCGTCGGTGCCGGGACGCGCTGCGGCGGCGTCGGGGACCATCTGCTCCAGCATGCGCATCGACTCTTCGCACCAGGCGATGTAGGCGCGGCGATACGACATCGCCATGTCCAGGGTGAGCGACCAGAACACGCCGTCGCGCCTCAGCGCTTCGTGATGCTCCATGCCTTCGCGGATGCGCGCCCGCAGCACCGTCTCAGAGAATGCCAGCAGCTTCTGGTGCTCTTCCATCTGGCGGCGCAGGACGATCAGCAGATCCTCCAGCGGCACCTGCGTCCCGAAGAACACCTTCACCATGAACGGGTCGCGGAGCCCGGCCGGCGGCGGCGTCTCGCGCACCCAGCGACGGAACTCCGCCCGGCCCGCGTCCGTGATCTCGTAGACCTTGCGGTTCGGGCGGTTCTCCTGGAACTCGACGTGCTTTGCGACGAAGCCGGCTTCTTCGAGCCCCTTGAGCGTGGGGTAGATCTGGCTCAGCTCGGCGTTCCAGAAGTGCTGAACGGACGAATCGAAGAACTGCTTGACCTCGTAGCCGCTCATTGGGCGGTGGCCGAGGATGCCGAGCAGTGCGTGCTTCAGGGACAAGCGGTTACCTCTGGTGCAAGGCTAGCGGCGCCGCGACGCTCAGATCCAGGGGGTGTGCGCACCGGTCAGCGTGCGCGGCCCACGGGGTGGCCGCGGCGACGCCGTAGCGCTCCGAGGCGCCGTGCGGTCGATACGCTGCAGGTCGCGGAGCCGGGCCAGCCACGAGCGGCGGCCGACCTCCGCCTCCTGCCCTGCGCGGAGGGCGCGGTAGATGTCCGATGCGGCGTATACAGCGAGGTCCAGCATGACAGCCTCCACGTCCGATACCGGGGATCACCCCTCATATGTATCGACACCAATATATAACAGTTTATATAGCGGCGAGGCAAGGTTTATTTCGCTATTACCAAAGGATTTAACCTCCCGGTAACATGGGCCGGGGGCTCAGACAAGCGATCCCGGATTCGGACGCACGGTGAGGCGGGGACGGACCCCGGGCCGGTCGTTCACCTTGCCCCATGCCTCGTGCCCCGCGACAATCCCCCCGCAGCCGCCCAGAGCAGCGAGAGCGAGAGCGCTATGAAGATCCACGAGTTCCAGGCGAAGCAGATCCTGGCCGAATACGGCGTCGCCGTGCCGAAGGGGCGCGTGGCGCGGTCGGCGGAGGATGCGAAGGCGGTCGCCGCCGAGCTGGGCGGCAAGGTGGTGGTGAAGGCGCAGATCCACGCGGGCGGCCGGGGCAAGGGTGGCGGCGTTAAACTGGCGAACTCTCCGGACGAGGCGGCGGGCGTGTTTTCGCAGATCCTCGGGATGCAGCTCGTGACGCACCAGACGGGGCCGCAGGGGCAGAAGGTGAAGACGGTGCTCGTCGAGGAGCAGATGCCGATCGAGCGCGAGCTGTATCTGGCGGTGCTGATCGATGGCGCCGCCGGGCGGCCGGTGATGATGGCGAGCGCAGCCGGTGGCATGGAGATCGAAGAGGTGGCGGCGAAGACGCCGGAGGCGATCCACCGCGTGAGCATCGACCCGGTGACGGGTTTTCAGCCGCATCTGGCGCGCGAGCTGTGCTTCGCCCTGGGGCTGACGGGCGACTTGATGCGGCCGGCGACGCAGCTGATGGCGGGGCTCTACGCGGCGTTCGTCGCGAAGGACGCGTCGCTGGCGGAGATCAACCCGCTGGTGGTGACGAAGGACGGCCGCGTGCTAGCGCTCGACGCGAAGGTGAACATCGACGACAACGCGCTCTTCCGGCACAAGGAGATCGAGGCGCTGCGCGACAAGGCCGAGGAGGACCCGAGCGAGGTGGAGGCGTCCGAGAAGGGGATCAGCAACTTCATCAAGCTCGACGGAAACATCGGCTGCCTGGTGAACGGCGCCGGGCTGGCCATGGCGACGATGGACAGCATCAAGTTCGCGGGAGGCGAGCCGGCGAACTTCCTGGACATCGCGACGGCGAACGACGTGACGAAGGTCGTCGACGCGCTGAAGATCATCGCGCGGGACACGAACGTGAAGGCGATCCTGGTCAACATCTTCGGGGGCATGGCGCGGGTGGACGTGATCGCGCAGGGGATCATCGAAGCGCAGCGCCAGATGCCGGCGGCGATCCCGGTCGTGGCGCGGCTGGCGGGGACCAACGTGGAGGAGGGCGAGCGCCTGATCCGCGA